>JBCCIM010000018.1 GCA_039111535.1 Bacteroidota bacterium
CCGCTTTACCCGCGACATTACCTTGTCGGGCATTAGCTTCAAGTATCCTGAGGCTGAAGAGAAAGCGCTCGACCAGTTACAGCTACAGATCCAGAAAAACCAGTGTATTGCCTTTGTTGGTACCACCGGCTCGGGCAAAACTACCCTCGTGGATATCATTACGGGTTTGCTGCAACCGGGTGCAGGGAGCATCAAAGTTGATGGGGTACCGCTGGATGCCGGCAACCGCCGCGCGTGGCAAAACTTGATTGGCTATGTGCCACAAGAAGTGGCCCTGTACGATGATACCGTTGCCCGAAACATCGCGTTTGGATCAGCTGATGAGGATATCGATATGGAGCGTGTTGCAACAGTTTGCCGTATTGCAAATATCGATTCCTTTATCGCGGGAGAGTTGCCGGAGGGATATCATACCCGTGTAGGGGAGCGTGGTGTGCGGCTCAGCGGTGGGCAGCGGCAACGCCTTGGTTTGGCGCGTGCGCTCTACAAACAACCCGAAGTGCTTGTGCTCGATGAAGCAACAAGCGCATTGGATGGGATCACCGAAGAAGCCGTAATGGCCGGCATAACAGCAGCAATTGCCGGCGTCACTACGATTATGATTGCGCACCGACTCGACACTGTTAAAGCCTGTGATACCATTTATATGCTTGAAAATGGGCGCATTGCCTCCCACGGAACGTACGCAGAATTGATACAGAAAAACGCAGTATTCCGTCGGATGTCTCGCATTGAACCGCGTTTTGAATTCAGCAAGGCCTAATCAAACTGGAGACGCACAAGCGCAGAAGAATGAAGATAGTCTACTATTCACCGCACCCGAACCTTGCCCTCAACAGTCCTTCGGGGTATGGTACACACATGCGGGAAATGATAGCAGCTTTTGAAGCCGGCGGACACGAACTTTTTCCTGTCATCATGGGAGGTATTGAGCCGGCGCCAGGTGTTGGCGCATCGACATCCTGGCCCAAGCGTTTCCTGAAAGGGATTATACCTTCATTTGGGTGGGAGTCTATGAAAGACTACTTACTCCTCAACAAAGACCTTGCGTTTGAGCAATATCTTTACGAAAAGCTGGAGGAGATCCAACCCGATCTTGTGTACGAGCGGGCAAGTTGTTTACAGTTATCTGGTGTAAATGCCGCGGCTAAGTTTGGCGTACCGCATATCCTGGAAATGAACGCACCCTATGTGGAAGAACGCAAAGACCATTTTGCAATCACATCAGCGTTCGAACGCCGTGCAGCAAAAATTGAAAAGCAGCAACTGGCTGGCACAAGCAAAGCGGTGGTGGTTTCTCATGTGCTGAAAAACTATTTCGTCAACAAGCATGCGTTGCCGATTGACAAATTTGTTGTTGTGCCCAATGCAGTAGATCCTGGAAAAGTAAATGTGGATGAGGCCCGCGTTGCCGAGATCAGACACATGCCACAACTTCGTGGCAAAACCATTGTGGGTTTTGTCGGCTCGCTGTTTAAATGGCACGGCGTAGATCAACTGGTGCAGGCTACAAAACTACTCAAAGAAACGGGATACAACGTAGCGCTGCTCGTGGTTGGTGGAGGCGCCATTTTACCCGAGTTGCAAGGGCTGGCAAAGGGCCTGTCAATTGAAAATGATGTTGTGTTCACCGACAGTGTGCCCCATACCGAGGTGTTTAACTACCTTGCGGCAATGGACATTACGGTACTTGCAAATTCTCACTGGTATGGTTCACCCGTGAAGTTGTTTGAGTATGGTGCCCTTGCAAAACCGGTGATAGCACCGGGAAATGGCCCTGTACGAGAGGTTATTACGGCAGAAGTAGACGGGTTATTGATTGAAAATGAGTTTGATCTGGTGCGTCACCTAAGGCGATTGATCAATGACCCGGGCTTACGAGACAGGCTCGCCAATTCATTTCATCGCAAAGTGATGCAGGAGCATACCTGGCGCGACAACGCAACACGCGTTCTTGAACAAATCGGCATGTTCGCACCAGCCGAAATCAATTAAGGCAAGTTGATGCAAATAGCACTTCTTTCAGATGGCATTTTCCCCTTTGTTATGGGCGGGATGCAAAAGCATACGTATTACCTGACGAAGTATCTGGCCCAGGCCGGCGTAGACGTAGACCTGTATTTCACCTATCCTCCGGGCCAGGATGTCATGCCGGATCTCCATAGCCTCTTCACTGCTGAGGAAGTTGAACACATCCGAATACAGCCAATTAAACGCGCTGCACCACAGCGCTTCCCGGGCCACTATGTGTGGGAGTCGTACAAGCACAGCGAACGGATTTGGGATGTGCTCCGGCATCGGTTAGATGTAGATTTTATTTATGCCCAGGGATTCTCTGGCTGGAAAGCGATGGAGATGAAAAAGGAGCGCCCAGACATGCCTAAAATTGGCGTCAATTTTCATGGGTTTGAAATGTGGCAGAAGCCGGCCACGTTTAAAACCCGCCTTGAGCACTGGCTGCTGCGTCCTTTTGTCCGCAAAAACCTCAAGCTGGCTGATGTAGTACTGGTGCTCGGCCATAAGCTAACGCCGTTGGTAAGCCATTTACTTGATGGAAAAAAGACGGCCCTCGAGTCGGCTAATGGAGTAACTACCGATTGGCTAACAGCGTCGATTCGTAACCGGTCCCAGCAGATGCGATTTGTGTTCATGGGGCGTTATGAGCGAAGGAAAGGCATTGAAGAATTGCATGCCACGATCAAACAGCTGCTGCCCGATTTTAATTTCCAGTTCGATATAGTCGGACCGATACCCACGCACTTGCAGATCCGTTCGGACCGGGTGAAATATTGGGGTTTGGTTCGTGAGGAGCGTACGGTGCGGTCGATTCTGGCAAAAGGTGATGTGCTCGTTTGTCCGAGTTACGCAGAAGGGATGCCAACGGTAATATTGGAGGCGATGGCGTCTGGGTTGGCGATTATCGCGACGAACGTCGGCGCAGTGGGCGACCTGGTATCGGAGGACAATGGGTGGATTATTCCTCCAGGTGAAACAGCGGCCCTGCAGTCGGCAATGATTGCAGCATTAACCGACTCCAATGCAGCGCTTTCAAAGAAGCGCGCCGCCAGTTGCAAGCGGGTGCGAAATGCCTATTTGTGGCAGCGTGTCGCTGCAAAAACCATTGAAGGGATTGAGTCGGTTGTTTAACCGATAGCAATTGCCTTCGCGTGCTGATAGCACCGCAATATCCAGTATTACACTTCTAAAATTGTAATCAAATCTTACATGATGCAAATCCAACCCGCAGTATCGCGGATTGCTGTATTGTATTCTGAACTGTCAGGATACATGGCTGCCTGCCTTAAGGCGCTCAAGTCTCGTTTTGACGTTGAACTACTTGTCTATAGATGGCCCATTGCCAAAGATGCGCCATTTGACGAAAGGGATACGTTTGGCTGGATTGATGAACTCCACAGCAAAGAGGGACAACGCGCAGAAGATATCTTGCGAACTGTTGAGGCGTTTGCGCCGGACGGCATTTTTATTCCGGGCTGGATGGATCAGGATTATCTCAAGGTAGCCCGCGTGATGAAGCGCCGGCGGATTCCTGTTGTTGCCGGATCTGACACCCAGTGGCAGGGGACGCTACGGCAACGGGTGAGTAAATATCTTGCGCCGTGGTACCTCCATACAGCAATTGATGCACTGTGGGTCGCCGGCGAACGGCAGCGGCAATTTGCAAGTTATCTGGGTTACAGTGGTGCAAGGTGCTGGAGTGGGTACTATGCGTGCGATTGGGAGAAATTTGCACCTGAGCGAGAAGCTGCCAATACAGTGCCTGCGTTCCTTTATGTCGGACGGTACAGCCACGAAAAAGGGTTGGACGTCCTGGTTGATGCTTACCAGCAGTATCGCAAGACAGCAACAAATCCATGGAAATTGATCTGTGCAGGTACAGGTGATAAAAAGGCTGCCCTACAGCACATTGAAGGGATTGAAGATCGCGGCTTTGTACAGCCTGAAGCTTTGCCTGCGCTGATGAATACCGCACAGGCTTTCATTTTGCCGAGCCGCAAGGAGCCCTGGGGCGTGGTTGTGCAGGAAGCTGCTGCCGTTGGGTTACCCTTGCTATGTTCAACGGCTTGTGGCGCTACTGTACACCTCTTGCAGGATGGATTCAATGGCTATCTCTTCGAAAGTGAAAATACCGGCCACCTTGCTGAAAGCATGCGTCGGCTGTCCATGGCACCTCCCGATGTGCGCGCGCAAATGGGCCGGCGTAGTCGGATGTTGGCGACACAATTCACGCCCGAACGATGGGCAAAGACGCTGGTCGATGGTATTGCGCAACTCAAGCGCCGGCAGACTACGCCAGCACCTGCCCGTGCGGTATCTGTTGGTGCCTGGAATAACGTTGGTCCTTAACAGAGTTCTGTATGCAAGGTGTTACAGCTACACTACATCCTGAGCGCATTGAAGCACCTGTATTGCTGGTGAAGCCGTGCATGATGTTATGTGGCATCCTGGCGGTACTCAAGGTGGTGCCAGTGCTTGTATCAGTAGTAATGCTTGGCCTGGCAATCTATGCGTGGCGTGGTGCCAAAGAGAGTATACAGGCGCTATCCGTTATGTTTTTACTGCTCAATCTGAACCCTGCAGTCTTCTATTTCTGGGGACAGGGAGCTTCTCTGCGTTGGCTGATATTGGGGAGTGCCTTTGGCCGCCTGGTCGCAGATGCCATACTGAGCAACAGAAAATGGCCATTTAAGGTGAATATGCAGCTGTTGCTATACGCTGCGGTGATTGTGATACTTTCGGCCATTTCCAGTCGGCTGCCGGCCATTTCGATCTTCAAGGCTGTTGCCTTCTTTATGGGCGCCGTTACAATCCTGACCGGTTTTTATCGTACCCGTGATGAACAAGCGTATTGGTTTTCCTGGTTCTTCTCCGTGTTTGTATTGATGTTGTGTTTGAGTTTGCCGCTCTATTTCTCTGCTGCCGGCTTCTTTACAAATGGGAGGGGTTTTCAGGGTATTTTGAATCATCCACAGACCCTGGGGCCTGTTACTGCGCCGCTGACAGCTGCGTTAACGATGTGGGTTTTCAGGTCTGAACGCCAGTCAATCATCCATTTGGCCGTGTTGTGCGCTGGCTTGTTTGTGATTTATGCTTCGCAGTCGCGTACAGCGTTATTGATGTATACCGCGAGCTTACTGGTGGCCGGAGTTGTGGTATGGATGCGCAGGCGCGCGCCTGTACGCCGGAAAAAGCCGTTATTTCCTGTTGCCGTAAAACTGCTTGGCGTATTGACAATGGCCCTTTTGCTTGTTTCACAAGGGCGCGTCATTGATGACAAGGTACAGCAGTTTTTGCTCAAAAAATCTGAAACTGAAGAGTCTTTGTCTTTTCAGGTTCGAAGCTCAATGGTAGCGCGGCAGATGGCCAATTTTGAGACACAGCCGCTAACTGGGATTGGATTTGGTGTACCATCGAGTGTAGACGACTGGGTATCTCTGTCGACAGGATTTCTTGGTATACCTACCGGTTTTCCGGTAGAAAAAGGATTTTTGCCCTCCGCAGTTCTCGAAGAAACAGGCCTGATTGGGGCCTCACTTCTCATAGTGCTTCTGTTCACCCTGGTTGGTCCGGTATTGAAAAAAGCTACCGCGCCATACCTGGCCATCTTGCTGGCATGTATGCTGGCGAACACCGGAGAGATGGTCTTCTTCTCATTTGGTGGAGCAGGGCTTTATTACTGGCTACTCATTGGTTTGAGTTATAACAGCGTGATACCATGTGTGGAATAGCAGGAATTATTGGAGCAAGGCCTTCTAAAATGCAGGTCGGCATTCATCGTATGGTTGAGGCCATGCAGCATCGCGGCCCCAACGACAAAGGGGAGTTTTCTGATGGCTGGGTTGCGTTGGGTCACCGACGCCTCAGCATCCTGGATCTGACGGCTGAAGGCCGGCAGCCGATGTGGACAGCTGATGGGCGGTATGCCATCGTGTTCAACGGAGAAGTTTATAATTACGCCGCGCTGCGCAATCAACTGCGCAATGCCGGTTATTCTTTTCGATCAAAAACGGATACGGAAGTCATTTTGCAGGCCTATCTTGCCTGGGGAAGTGAGTGCGTCCAGCATTTGAATGGCATGTTTGCGTTTGCCATCTATGATGCAAAGACAAAGAAAGTTTTCCTTGCCCGGGATCGGCTGGGCATCAAGCCATTATATTATGCCCGGACGCGCGAAGGGTCGCTGCTGTTTGCGTCGGAAGTACGGACTTTGCTTGCAAGCCGGCTCGTAGATCGGAAACTGAACCAGGAGATACTGCCTTTCTATCTCGCCTATCAGTCCGTGCCGGCGCCTGATACGCTCATTGAAGACGTTAAAATGTTGTTGCCCGGGCACAGCATGATTGTGACGCCGGAGGCCATTCGGATTACACGGTATTGGCACTTGCTTGATGATGCCTGCACGGCGGCGCGTTACCATGGCGAAAGGGCAGCGAAGAAAGAAATTCACCGCCGGCTTTCAAAAGCCATTGAGCGTCGGCTTGTGAGCGATGTACCGCTTGGTGCTTTCCTCTCTGGAGGAATTGACTCCTCGATTGTTGTTGGATTAATGAGCCGGATGAAGGAAGAGCGCGTCCACACGTTCTCTGTGGCATTCGACAATCCTGAATTCCAGGATGGGCACTACGCCCGGTTGGTTGCAAAGCGGTTTAATACGCGCCACAATGAAGTGACACTAACCTTCGATCAACTGCTCGAACAAATTCCTGATGCCCTCTCGACACAAGACCAGCCTTCGGGCGATGGCATCAACACCTACGTGGTGTCCAAAGCAGTCAAGGAAGCAGGACTAACGGTAGCGTTGTCTGGCCTTGGCGGCGACGAGTTTTTTGCTGGATATAGCCTCTTTGGACGCATTGCTTTTCAGCAACGCGCCCTGTTTCTGTGGCAGTGGTTCCCGCAACTTTTCCGTGCACAGTTTGCCCGGATGTTGTATGCGATGAACCCCTCGATTGCAACCCAGAAGCTTAAGCGTCTGATGGTTTCGAATGGATCGCTTGCAGAAGTGTATCCGCTTGGCCGGCAGTGTTTCTCTGAAGACCAGGTAGCTTCGCTATTGCACAGGCAGCGCGGCTATGATGACCCTTACACGGCTTTGCTGTCTGAGTCGCTTGCCCAACACAGCGATCAGCCGTTGTTATCGCGTATTTCATTTGCTGAGGCACGCACGTATATGCACGACGTTTTGCTGCGTGATACAGATCAGATGAGTATGGCAAATGCCCTGGAAGTGCGGGTGCCGTTTTTGGATCACGAACTGGTGTCGTATGTGATGGGCGTCACCGACACCATCAAAGCGCCGGGTAATACGCCAAAGCGGCTGCTTGTGGAGTCGGTTGGTGATTTGTTGCCCCAGGAAGTCATTCATCGCCCGAAGCAGGGTTTTACACTGCCTTTTGATCAGTGGATGCGTGGGCCCTTGAAACAGCTTTGTGAGGAGCATCTGGGTGTGTTGGCAGACCTTTCTGTATTTGATGGCAATACCATTGACGGCTATTGGCAGGCATTTATGCAGGGTGAAAAGACCGTTTCCTGGAGCCGGCTATGGCTACTCATAGCGCTTGGTGCCTGGTGTGGGCAGCACATAAACGATTGAGGATGTGATGAGCAGAAATCAACTCAAAGTCTTACACGTAATGCCGTCACTTTCTCGGGCATTTGGCGGGCCAACACAATCGTGGGTGGGCTATGCCCGCGCTGCTAAAACCAGTGGCATGGCCGTTTCTGTAGCTGCGCCAGCTGTGAACGAGGCTGATCGGGAATGGCTACAGGCGCAGACAGACGCCGTATCGTATTCTTTTTTTCCAAGTGCCGGCAAAGGCGCCATGGTCTTTTCTCCAGCTTTACACCGCTGGTTGGTGCGGCATGGCAAGGCCTACGATGCAGTACACGTTCACGGCCTTTTTAATCCGATCAGCTCGATTGCTTTGCGCCAGTGCGTACGCCGAAATTGGCCCGTAGTCCTGCGTCCGTTTGGTACCCTTTCACGGTATACATTTACACACCGACGGACGTGGATAAAGCGGCAGTACTTTCGCCGGCTCGATGGCCCAAGTTTGCAAAAAGCTCCTGCAATACACTTTACAACGCGGGCTGAGTGTGATGAAGCTGCCTGGCATGGAATCGACTTTTCGGGGCGTAGTCACGTTGTGCCGCCGCCCCTCGCTGAACTCCCTGCACCTTCCGCCACTATAGCTGATCGTGATGCTCCGATTGTACTGTTCCTTTCCCGGATTCATCCCAAGAAGAATATCGAGTGTCTCATTGATGCATGGCCGCGCGTTGTTGCCGGCATGCCGCGTGCAGAACTGGTTATTGCCGGCAGTGGCGATCCGGATTACGTAGAGGCCCTTCGAACGCGGGCCCAAACCCTCGGAGTTGGAGAGATCAGTTTTCCTGGTTTTGTAGCCGGGGAAAAAAAGGCCGGCCTACTGGCAAAATCTTCCCTGTTTGTCTTGCCTTCTTTTCAGGAAAACTTTGGTGTTGCTGTCATGGAGGCGATAGGCGCTGGATTGCCGGTTGTGATTTCTGAACAGGTCCAACTGGCTGATTTTGTATCCAAAAACGACCTCGGACACGTCATTAAGCCAGAACCGGAAGCCCTGGCTTTCTCCATTCTTGAAATTCTGGGCAGTAAGGCCTACCAGGATCATTGCAGTACACAAGGACCTGCAGCAATAAGGCAGGATTTTTCCCTGCAGCAAGTAGGCAAACAACTGGTATCCATGTACGAGTCGGTACGCAACTAGCCAGCTGTTACCTGTCTGGTACTGCGTACGCTGCAATTGTTTAAATCATTTCTACATCCCCGACATGAATTATCTATTGGCCCAGAAAATCATAGACATGCCCTGGCGTGTGCAAAACGAAGTGCGCCGGACCATTGCGCTCCCTTACCTGAAAGTATTCTTTGCCATGAAGGGCATCGACTGGGGCAAGAACTGGCGTGTATTGGGCAAGCCCATTATTCAGCGCCACCGGAAGAGTTTGATTGAATTGGGGGATGGCGTTGTGTTACGTTCATGGCTCGAATCAAATCCCCTCGTTCCGATTCACCCCGTTGTGTTTTCCACCCGGTCCAAGCTCGCAGTAATCCGCGTTGGGAAAGAGTGCGGATTTACAGGTACAACCATTGTTGCTGCAGATCGGATTGAAATTGGTGACCGCGTGCAAATCGGAGCCAACACCACGATTGTCGATACCGACTTTCATCCGCTGACGCCCGAAGGCCGCAAAAAAGACATGGCCAACGGAAAAAGCCGGCCTGTGATTATCCATGACGATGTGTTTATCGGGATGAACTGCCTGATTTTAAAAGGCGTGGAGATTGGCGAAGGCAGCGTGATAGGCGCCGGCAGTGTCGTGAGCAAGGATGTCCCCCCGAGGACGATGGTAGGAGGCAATCCTGCCCGAATCATCCGCGAATTGTAGCCCCCTGTGGAGATCCGTAACTAAGCCAGAACCCATGATGCCCATGTACGCCCACAAATCCATTCTTTTTGTTAATCAGCATTACTATCCAGACATTGCCGCTACCGGGCAAAAGCTAACCGACCTTGCTGAATATCTCGCAGCTTCCGGACATCATGTAAATGTGATCTGCAGTCAGGGACGCTACATGGCTGGCGCCCTCGATGTGCCACGTGAAGAAGTGCGCAATGGTGTGCGGATTCATCGGACAAAAACAATCAGCCGGGGGCGTGGATCTACACTGACGAGGTTGATTGACTACGCTTCTTTTTATCTCCGGGTATTTTTCTACATCTTGTTTGCCCGCAGGTACGACTATATCGTCTATTTAACAACGCCGCCATTGCTGTCCGTTTTAGGTGGGGTTATGTACAAGCTGCGGGGGCAACAATATGGCATCTGGTCGATGGATTTGCATCCGGATGCAGAAGAAGTACTGGGTATGTTACGGCCGGCCGGGTTTGCTTCCAGAATGCTGCACGGCCTCAACGATTTTGGGTATCGCAATGCTGAATTTGTAGTCGATTTGGGCGCCTACATGAAACAGCGCATCCTTAGAAAAGGTGTGCTGGACGAGCGGCTACACACCATTCCTTTATGGGACAAAGTTGAAGAATTTATTCCGGTGTCAAAAGAGGAGAATCCGCTGGTCAAAGAGCTCCGACTGGAAGATAAATTTGTCATCATGTATTCGGGCAATGCCGGCCTTGCGCATCAGTTTGATGAGTTGCTCCTCACGATGGAGCAATTGAAAGATCACCCCAGGTTCTTTTTTCTGTTTGTTGGCAGTGGCGCACAACGTGCCCACATTGAGTCGTTTGCGCTGAACAAGAACATCCGGAATTACATGTACCTGGACTATTTCCCGAGGGAGCAACTACGGTTCTCGCTTGCCCTGGCAGATATTCACTTGCTAACACTGAAAAGCGAGATGGTTGGTGTTGCTGTACCAAGCAAATTGTACAGCATCATGGCGTCGGGAAAACCGGTGCTTATGATCGGGCCGGAAGCTTCTGATTCAGGTGAAATTATTTTGCAGGAAGACGCCGGCATGGTCATCGATCCTGTGCGGCATGTCGACAAAACCGCTGAGGTAATTGCCCAGACCCTGCATTTCCTGGAAGAACGACAGGATCGTTGCTGGCAACTCGGCTTGAACGGCCGCCGCGCATTTACCGAGCATTACACCCAAAACGCAGGGTGCAATGCATGGCATCGGTTACTGGAAGAAATTAACCAGGAAGCTCTAACCTACGCGCAATAGACCCTATGTCATTTCAATTGAAGCGAACCTGGCGATTTACGCGCCGGCAAGCGAAGGAAGTAAAAAACCAACTGCTTGGGCGGTATCCTGATCGTAAAGGATTATACGACCTGTACCGTGCTGTAAGCCCGGCGCAGCGTCCTGTATCATTGGCCGGAAAACTCTTTCCCAATCAGAATGCGAAGCTTCTTGTCTATGGGCTTACGCAACGGGGCTTTTTCTCCGAAATAAACAACATGATCAATGCCGCGATCTATTGTATGGATACAGATACCGGCTTTGTGTTGGATACCGAAGCTTTTCTCTATAAAGCTGAAAAAGGATGGGAAGACTACTTTGTGCGTTTCTGGGAAACGCCTGACCGATCTGGTTCGCAACGAACTTTTGAACTCCACTATCGCAGTGATCTCAAATTGTGGAATCGGATTCGGGCGTATCCATACGAAACCGTTCATATACCCGACCGTGGGTTGTATAACGCACAAGTATTTGAAAACAAGCGCCGGATAACTGCGCGCCTGTATCAATTCCAGCCGGCAGTTCGCAACCATATCGAAGCGCAAATCGAGGAGATGAAACTGCCGGCCGGGTACGCGGCGTGCCACATTCGCAGAGGAGACAAAGTAGGGGAGCGGAAAGGGCAACCGGAATCGGAACGGATAGAAGCCGCTGACTATGTAGATTGCCTTTTGCAAGAGAATCCCGAAATGCCAGCGCTCTTTGTTTGCTCTGATTCATACGCCTCAATCGAGGAAATACAGCAGTATATCGAAGCAAGAGGACTTGACATCGCGGTATTTACAACCTGTGCGCCTACAGCAATTGGACATTCTACAGAACTGTTGAAAGAGAAATTCGACAATCCTTATGACTCGGTGTTGCAGTTGTTGCTGGATGTAGAAATCTGTGCACGAGCGCAACACTTTGCCGGCACCTATTCCTCAAACATGTCCCGGTTCATCGCCTTGCGGCATGCAGATGCTTCCCGATGTTTTAGTTTGGACGAAGCCTGGCATGTAGGCTAAGCCGCAATTTAAGTCTACATCCTGCCAGCCGATACTAGCTGTGCATATACTTCCCTGGCCTGTCTCGCAATAATTACCCCGGCCCCGTCTTGTTGCCAGGAAGCCTGATTTTCTACAAATCCTCCCGAATATATATGGCTTTTCGTCACGTTTTGGCACCTGTTGTATGGATGTTGTTTGTCCTGTTAGGTGCTGGCGCAGTGCACGCCCAAATTCCCCAGGATCATGATTATCAGGTTACCCTACGGACGTACCTGGAGACTTTGACCGAAGCTGATTTTGAAGTAACACTGGAGCCTGTCGTGTATGAGGACAGCTTCTTTACTTCGATGGACCAGCTACATGCTACCTGGATTCTATTGGAAGATTTTGGTCGCCAGTCGACGCTCGATATGACCGGTGTACGGGTTGATGCGTCTTATTTTGTGCTGTCGTCCATTGAGCAGAACGGGGAGGTGTATATGCGTGCCGGCAGGAATAGCGGCTTTCTTGATCCCGTTAATACTGCGTGGTGGGCCACGTGGGATTATGCCGGTAACCCCTATTTTGATAGCCGGGCTGTGAAGCTCCGCGCCTTTGTTGCGTCGGCTGTTGACATGATGATGACAGACCACGAACTCGAGGGCAGCATTGTTAACCAGCGTAGCGATTATGTCGGCGGATATCTGGCAAAATATGGGTACGCTTACTATGTCGCGAAAGACCTGCTGGATGTAGAGGTGCAGGAGGCCTATGAAACCGGCTTGCTCAAGTTTTTTGAACGCCTCGAATCTTACCAGCCTTATGGGTCGGGTGGGGCAGACATGGAAGCATTTCAACTGCCGGCACTCTGGTACACTGCAGAGGCAATAGACTCAGACGATCTTCGGTTTCGTGCGCGCGAACGGACCCTGGATGTACTGCAAGAAATTATGCGCGGTGACGGCCATTACCACGAACACGGCAATGATGGCCTCGACCTGAGCTATGAAGGCATTTTACATCATTTTCTTGCATGGGCAGCTTTGTTATACGATGATCCTGAAATTGATCAGTTTGTTGATAAGAGCGCGCGGTTAAAAGCGTATCAGACGCTGCCAGAGCCAAGCGGCCATTTTTTCAGTCCATCACACTTTAACACGGGTACCGCGAAAGGAGAGGCCAATGATCAATGGCATTCGTACCAGCGAGATCACGCGATGGCCATGTTGTCTGAAGAGGCGCGTTACCTGATTTGGACAGGCCGTACATTGCCGGCCTGGTATGAGCAGGGGGTGCCTTCTGAAACAGTTATGCGCACCCAGATTGCCCAATCAATCATCAAGCGTAACGATGACACGGAGGCAACAAGCATCTGGGCATGGATGGAGCCTTCTGCCAATACACCAGGCGTTTGGCGCGCGGAGCACTGGTTGCGGGGCCTTGCGGCGGCAGCAATTTTATACAAGCCGGGGTTTTATGCAGAACTTGAGGCGCTGGAGGCCAGCAATGCGCCGGCTACAAAACCGCCCTTCCTGCGCGAAGAAAACTTTATCGAGGAGTTTGGTGATACATTTGTAATTGCACGCTTTGATACCTACGGCGCGATTATCCATACGGGTTCTACCGTGTCTCAGTGGGGAAATGGAGTGCCAGGTTTGTCCGGTGGCAGTCTGTCCGCATTCTGGACAGAATCGACAGGCTCCGTAATTATGGGCCGCTCGCGAGGCACACAAAATGCCGATGCTGATGAATGGAGTGGCGATCGGGGATGGGATACCTGGGCCGTACATGCCATTTCCGGCGTTAATGCCAGCGGACAACCATTCAGCTCAGCGCGCAATAGAATCCCTGAAGTGGAGACAACCATAACGGGCAACGAGGCTGCAACCATAACGGTCTCCGGTGCAATAGGCCAGCACGATAACGGATTGAGCGCGCCAGATCAAGCCATTGTGGGCGACGTGGCATACGAACGGGTTTTCTCGCTCAAGCCATCAGGCCTTACCGTTACCTCTACCCTTACATCCGATGAAAGCGACCAGGTAACCGCGCTGTGGGAAATGATTCCGCTCTTCCTCGTGGACACAGTACAGGATGAAGCAGATGCGTCAATTTCATTGTATGTAGATGGTGCCTGGGTGCCGGCTACGGACGCAGTACAAGAAGGGGTAACAGCCATCAGGACGACCCGTTTTGATGAATCGGTTAAAATCACGTTTGAGCGGCCGCGCCGCGTTAAGCTCTCGTCCACCATCTGGGAGGCCAGTTCAGTTTCTTCCCGGATCCAGAATGTCATGGTGGATCTACTTGAACAAGAGGGCCCTGCTGCCCTGCCGGCAACAGCCTCCGTTACCTACGCCATTCGCCCCGCAGATGTATATGCTGTAGGAGACACCAGTGGTGATGGGCTCATCTCTGCATACGATGCAGCAGCCATTCTTCAACATCTTATCAATTACCAGACCCTCGAACCTGCGGGTACAGTCGCAGCAGACGTCTCAGGAGATGGTACCATTACAGCTTTTGACGCCTCCCTTATCCTTCAATATATCGTTGGCCTGGTAGCCTGTATGCCGGCAGCAGATGGCTGCCAGTAATACACGCATGCCGCGCTTGCAATTCTTCTAATGCAACAGAAATACCTTATTGTAAAAGGGTGCGCGGGGCTTGGTAATAGAATCTCTACACTTTGCGCAGCCATTGAATACGCACGCGATACAAATCGGACTATCCTTGTTGATTGGGCTGACGGCGTCATTATGCCCGAAGGCTACAATTTCTTTGATGATTACTTCGTCCTGAAAAATGTAGCGCACGTTACCTCATACGAAGAAATCCCAAATCGTGATAAGCTGAGCTTTTATCCGAATATGGATGGGCAGGATATCACTTCGGGGACCTATCACTTGTTTGATCAACTTGATGAACCCCAACACGCACCTATTCCGTTTCATCGGCTGCCAAAAAACAAACTTCGTACCCTGTACCGGCACTGGCGGGTTAAGCACAAGAAGCGGACAGAATTGCCGCGTCGTCCATGGATACTCTTCGATGACAGGGTATTGCCTTATGGCGGAGACATGTCACGCAGGATAAAAAAGGATGTCGTTTTTTATGTGGATTATATACCGTCCTTTTCGCAGCAGACCGTAAGGGAAAACCTGCGCCTGAGCGATCCGCTGGAGGCGCGTATTGCTGCTTTTGTTGATCAGCGACTCGACGGTGGGAAAGCTGTGGGCGTACACGTGCGGTCGACAGATAAAAAGCCTGATGCTGAAATCAGAGACTTGCTTGCACAGGTACGGCAACTTGCAAAGGACAACACCAGCATCTTTCTTTCAACGGATAACATCGTACTGCAGCAGGAATTGCAGCAGACACTTCAAAATGTGCACGTGTACCCGAAAGACTTGCCGCAAGTGACGTGTGGGGGAATTCATCAGTGGTCTGTACGAAATAACGATCACAAAAAATCCGTTGAAATCCTTGAGTCCAGCATCATCGATATGTACTTACTTTCTCGATGCGAATTTTTGTTATTTCAGGGTAATTCTTCGTTTTCGCGCATAGCTGCTGTTATGCATGGGAATGAACAAAAGGCATTTGACTGGAATGCGGTTGCCGGCTAACACCGGGTCACTTCTGTTTTTTATCTGACCGGCACACCTTTTGGTTCATGCCTGATTTCCAGCTTCTGACAAGGAGCTTTTTCGTGTCCTGGCTGGCAGGGTATCTCATCATGTGGCACACGTGCCACCGCTCCCCGACCTTTCTATCTATGGGGGTCCTGCCAACCTGATTTCGCTACTCTCCACGCGTTCTGCGTTTAATCTATAGAGACAAAAGATCTCCATGAACTTCTTTGTCCTGGCGATGGGCTTTGCCCTGGCCTTTGTTTCATCTTTGATCCTGACGCCCCTGGTTGCCCGGTTTGCAAAACACAACAAGTGGGTGGATTTACCGGGTGGGCAACGTACGGTCCATATCAAGGCGACGCCCCGTGCCGGCGGTATAGCAGTGATCTTTACGTTTTTAATAGGCATCTTCTTTTTAATGTACAGCGGTGCCGGCCTGGCAATGCCGCTTGGTGCAACCGCGCATCCTTTCTCCTGGGCTTTGTTGTTGGGCGCAATCACCATCGCGCTCACGGGGTTGTACGATGATGCTTACGGGCTTGGCTTTAAGAAAAAATTCCTGTTTCAACTGGTTGTTGCGTACGGAATGTATTTGGCCGGCTTCCGGGTGGTTGTCCCTGAAATTTCTTTTCTGGATTCAGATCCTTATCTGCAGGCTGCCTTGGGTTTGCCGCTTACGTTGCTCTGGTATCTCGGGGTGATGAATGCCGTAAACCTTGTCGATGGTCTTGATGGCCTGGCGTCTGGTGTATCATTGATCAGCTTTTGCAGCCTGGCCGCGATCTTTGTATTGCACGGGGATGTCAGCCTTGTGCCGGTAGCGATTGCGATGGCCGGGGCGCTGCTGGGTTTTCTTGTGTTCAATTTTAATCCGGCGTCCATTTTTCTCGGGGATACCGGTAGCCTCTTTTTGGGCTTTATGGTCGCCACGTATGCATTACAAGGGACCACCCATACCCATCCGGTACTCGCTGTAGTGGTTATGGCATTGTGTATTGGGTACCCGCTTGTCGATACAACCCTGGCTTTTGTACGCCGGTTTGTTAAAGGCGAGTCGCCATTTGCCCCGGACAAAGACCACATCCACCACAGGCTTGTACACCGCAAGCGATTCTCAACAAAAGGGAGCGTTGTGGCCTTGTATCTGATTCACGGTGGCATGGCGGTCGCAGCCATTGGACTTTCGTTGGTTGCACCTGCGTGGGGATTGCTCTTGATCATCGCCGCTGCGGGTTTTGTCGCGCTCATTTTGCGCTGGTTGGGGTACCTGAACGTGCAGCGTGGTATCAAACTTATCAAGCGGCGCCTGTCCGATGAAATTGGTGAACGCGTGCCACGTGGCAGTTGGAGTGGAGATGGCGCCGTACGCTCTGTGCTTGAGCCTGTTGCCAATGCGCCAAAAAAATTACGACCCGAAAAAGAGGATGAACGCGAACTGGTTATGCCTTCTTTTGACTAGCCCCGTAGGCTGGAATGAAGTGGAATCCAGTACGTTACTGGACGATGTTTGAAAACGATAAACTTATGATGGACCTAAACGACATTGTAGAAGCAAACAACAACCTCATGATGGCAGATCTTGAAGGGGAAGCTGTGTTGCTGAACATCCAGACAGGACGCTATTTCGGGTTGAACGATGTAGGCACCACGGTCTGGTCGCTATTAAAAACACCTTGCACCATTGAAGACATTTTGCTGCATATGCAAGGACGCTATGAAGTCTCTGCAGACGCATTGCGGGAAGATATACTTCAATTTCTTGCTGATATGGAAAAGCGGAATCTGATCCGCATTGTGGTCCCGGCAAATGCGTAGCCGGATACAACGCCTCTGGTATTTCAGGAAATCGCTGACAGGGGCTTTTGTGATGCTTGCTTTACTTCGTATTGCTCTTGCTGTGCTCCCCTATCGCAACGTACGAAGAGCCATAGCAGCATCTGGAGAACGATTTCCCGAGCGACGGATGCATCTGATCGCGTATGAAACAGAGATGGTATGGGCCATCGAGCGGGTAGGTCGGTATGTGGTTGGCAAAAAACCCTGCCTGCCGCAGGCCCTGGCCCTTCAGTGGTTTTTACGGCGTAAAGGCATCGTCACGAGCCTGCATATCGGGGTTAAAAAAGACGATACAAAAGGCATTGCAGCCCACGCATGGCTGGAGAAGAACGGACGGGTGCTTATCGGTGGCTCGGATTCTCCGGCAGATTTTGAACGATTGGAAACAGTCAACTCTTAACGCATATGAGCGCAATTGTAGGGATCTTGCAGCAGGATGGACAGCCTGTGGAAGCAAGCCGCTTTGAGAAAATGCACGATGTACTTACCCACCGCGGCCCTGATGGGGAGGGTGTGTGGTATGGACCGGCGGTTGCTCTGGGCCACCAAATGCTGCATACAACAGAAGAGTCACTACGCGCAGTTTTGCCTTTGGCAAACGGTGATACGTCCGTCGTGCTGACAGCAGATGCCCGGATCGACAACCGCGGCGAGTTATTGGCTGATCTTCAACTTCCGCCAACGGTAACTGACGAAGAAATCATCTTGCACGCGTACCGGCGATGGGGGGCAACGTGTCCAGTACATCTCATTGGGGCCTACGCTTTTGCCATTTGGGATGCCGCCCGGCAACGCCTTTTTTGTGCACGCGATCATTATGGATTAAAGCCCTTTTACTATTGCCATGTGCCCGGACAGTTTTTTGCGTTTGCATCCGAATTGAAGGCATTGCTCGAGCATCCTGAAGTGCCGCGTATCCTGAATGAGATGGCCGTAGCTGAGCATCTGCTGGCGCCCGTAGACGTTGATACAACCATCACATTCTATAAAGACATTGCCAGACTGGCGCCGGCGCATAGCCTGGTTGTAACCCGCGAGGAAGTAAAGCAGCAACGGTACTGGCACCTCGATCCGGAACGGGAAATCCGCTACGGCAGCGACGAAGAATATGCAGAAGAATTGCGCCGGCTCTTTGCGCAAGCTGTGGCTTGCCGAACCCGCAGCGCATTCCCCGTAGGGTCGATGTTAAGCGGAGGGCTTGACTCCTCTTCGATTGTTTCTGTTGCCGCCGAAACAGCCAGTAAGGAGGCGCCACTGTATACGTATTCCGCTGTGTTCAACAAAATGCAGCAGAGCGACGAGCGGCCCTATATCAACATGGTGTTGGATAAGTATGGGGAGCGCCTTACCCCACGCATGGTTGCCGCAGACCAACTGAGTCCGTTGCAGCACTATGCGGATATGCTTTGGCATCAGGACAGCGCCATTCAGGCCGGCAATCTTTACTTCTTCTGGAATCTTTACCAGCAGGCACGCACGGACGGTGTACGTGTAATTCTAGACGGATTTGATGGGGATACTACGCTGTCGCATGGCATCGGATATCTCCATGAATTGGCGCGGGCGCGGAAATGGAAAACCCTGGTGCATGAAGTACGCAGCCACGCTAAAAACTGGGGCCAACCCTGGAAAGGGGTTGCCTGGCAGTGGTTCAGGGAATACGAAGTGGCGCCTATTGTGCGCAAGTGGCCAGCTGTTTTGAATGCCCGCAGTATTGCAAAGGAGGCCGTGCGACAGTTACCGCGACGCAAAGCGCCGGCAACAGCTGCACTCAACTGGACGCACATGCTTGATACAACTTTTGCAGCAGGCATACGCGATAACATTCGCCCACAGCGCCCCATGGCCCGCACGGAACGGGAAGAGCATTGTTACTTGCTTGGCCGGCCCGTTATGCATCGAATTATAGAAGTTTGGGAAGCCTCAGCAGCGGCCGCCGGCCTGGAGTTGCGGTTACCCTTTTGTGATCGCAGGTTGCTTGAGTTTTGTCTTGCACTACCTGCAAATCAAAAAAGACGTGATGGATGGTCACGCGTGGTGATGCGCCATGCGATGGATGGGGTTTTGCCACGGGGAATCCAGTGGCGCGCCGACAAAGGCAACCTGGGCCCCAGCTTTGATCACGGTCTTCTTGTAAAAGCCAAAGAAGAGTTGCAACAAATGATGGACGGGGATACCGGCGCTATCAGCCGATTTGTAGATCTGGACATGTTGCACAAAACGCATCCAGAGTTTAAACAGGAGAGCATGGATAATTACACGGTATACCACTGGCGAGCTTTATCCTTGGCCTTGTGGTTGCAGTATACCGGTTTGTAATCCTTCTATTTGTACCCTGGCCGGCACCCCCGGTCACCGTTTCATTTCTTTCACAATGCCTAAATCTTGGAGGTTTATTATGAATAAACAAGATAAGAAGCAGTATCAGGCGCCTGTCGTAATTGATTACGGCGATGTCGCTGAACTGACTCAGAACTCAAACAACAACAATAGCGACGGACAGGGAAACAGCACAGGCTGCCAGTCTCCTTTCTGCAGCAATGGTTGATTAAAGCATACAGTATGACGTTTCCAAAGGCGTAGATTCGATGGAAACGTCATCTGGATGCTGACTTTTTTAAACTGCCTTGCCATGCTTGCATGTCAGGGCAGGACGCTACATTGTGTACAATGCCCCCGGCGAGCTGCTCGCAGGATACCTGTTGGTAAGTTGCCGTAATGCATTGGTGCGCAATGCTTAACTGGTATAAAGCATCTCAAGGCCAAGGATAAAGCTTGTTAGAACATGTTCATCTTGCTGATCTAGATCAGCGCCCCCCATTTCAGACATATAGTGCATTTGGCCTCAGTATCAGGTCGCAGGTTCCGTTTATGGACCCCGGCGAGTCTGTGAAAGAGGTTGATGTAGAAATAGTATTGGATAGGTTGCCGCAGCATTGGCTGGCGGATCCAAGAGCCGCTGCCGGATTTTTGGAAGTGGAAGGGGAGACGATCTGGTTTGTCTGGGCTGACCTTGGCGTCATGCAGATCCACGCCGGCAAACGGATTGTCTTGCATCCAGTCCCTGAATCGCAGCGGTCCCTGATGCATCAGGCCGTGCAAAGCGCCGGCCTCGGCCTGCTGTTGCACCAGCGCGGGTTGCTAACATTACACGCCAGTGCTGTTGAAGTGAACGGCGTTGCCGTAGCCTTTGTGGGATACAAAGGGGCTGGCAAGTCTACCACAGCTGCTGCACTGTATGGACAAGGGCACGCGTTGGTTACCGACGATTTGCTTGTGCTCCAGCAAAACGCGTGCGGTACTATTGATGCATATCCCGGCATACCGCAACTCCGGTTATGGCCCGAAGCTGTGGCAGCATCGCTGGATGAAGACCCAGAATTGCTACCCAGAAACTCTGCAGCTTCTGTAAAGCGCTTACGGAATACGTCGCAGCAATTTGCTACAGCATCCCATCCGCTTCAGTGCATCTATGTGCTCGATTTTCAGCCGGAAGGAGCGGAAGGAATTACCATATCACCACTTGTGCCCCGCGACGCGTGCATCGAGATGATCAGGCATTCTTATGCCTTGCATTACCTCGGTAATGAAGGCGCAAGTGCACCACATCTCAAACAAAGTAGCCTGCTCAGTCAGCAGGTTGCCGTCCGAAAACTGCTGCGTCCTCGTGCCCTGGATGCATTGCCTCAACTCGTTGCCGCAATTGAAGCAGATGTGGCTGCCCATTCAGTGCCGGCTTAGTTGACCGGCTGGTCAATACATCCGGATGCATTGAAAGGCAGCAATACAGGCGTCCAATTGCCTAATTGCATATTAAGCCTATGCCTACGCTGAACAAAACCACGCTCATGAAGCGGTGGAAGCTGTTTACACGCGCAATACATCTTATCTGGGAAGCCACTGGCCGATGGACCCTTGTGTGGGCCGGCCTGCTTGTGTTACAAGGATTGCTGCCAGCGCTAACCGTTTATCTGTCCAAAATCCTGGTAGACCAGCTTGCGCTCGTCATGGGTGCATCAGATACCTCTGCTGCACTCTGGAGCATGGCTACGCCATTGGCCTGGCTCGGCGGGGTGTTACTGCTTGCGCAACTGCTTCAAGGTGCAATCTCATGGGTCCGTGCGGCGCAAGCGGAGCTATTGCAAGACCACATTAAGGCGAAGGTACATGAACAGGCTGCGCGGGTTGATCTGGAGTTTTATGAGTCGCCGGCGTACTACGATGAAATGGAACGCGCTAACAGCCAGGCAGACAAAGACTCGCTTGCGCTTTTGGAAAGCCTCGGGCAAATCATTCAACACAGCATTACCCTGTTTGCGATTGCCGCGCTCATCATCCCTTATGGCGCCTGGTTGCCTCTGGCGCTGTTGGTGAGTACGTTGCCGGCGCTATGGGTTGTAATCCGACATAACCTGTTGCACCACGCCTGGTGGAAAGATACAACAGAAAAGCGCCGCAGAACCCAGTATTACGACTGGATCCTTACAAATCGTTTCTACGCTTACGAGGTCCGCATCTTCAAGTTGAGTGCCCATTTTCGGGAGCGATTTAATGCCTTGCGTACCACGTTACGCAAGGCTCAGCTTGCCCTGATGAAAAAACAGAGCATCGCCCAGGCAGGCGCCGGCAGTTCTGCTTTTATTGTGACGGGAGCTGTCATGGGATGGATGATGGTGCGTGCAATACAGGGCCGGGCAACGCTGGGTGATCTTGCACTCTTTTATCAGGCTTTCCAGAAAGGACAGTCGCTGATGCGGACATTACTCCAGGGTATCGGGCGCGTATACACCAGTATGCTGTTTCTCGAACATCTATTCAATTTTCTGGATATCAAACCCGTCATGCAGGTGACTGAGGCCAAAGCGGCTCTACCTGCTGCACCGTATACCATCGATATTGAAGCGGTTGATTTTCGCTATCCGGGCAGCGATCAACTGGCACTGGAGAATTTTAACCTGCATATTCCTGCCGGACAGACGGTAGCGATACTAGGCCCTAACGGCGCCGGCAAAAGTACATTGATCAAAATGTTATGCCGGTTTTATGACCCGGAAAAAGGTAGCATCAAAATAAATGATGTGGACATCCGCGACGTATCACACCAGGCTTTGCTGCAAGAGGTGACCGTGCTCTTTCAATACTGGGTCAACTACGCCGGGACGCTTGCTGAAACCATTGCACTTGGTGCCATAGACGGCGGTATGGATGAGGCACGCGTCAGGGTTGCAGCTGCAGCGAGTGGCGTTGACAGCATGCTCCCTGATCTGCCGGCAGGATACGATACCCTGCTCGATAAACGGTTTAGCGGTGGTGTTGACCTTAGTGGTGGGCAGTGGCAACGCGTAGCGCTGGCCCGTGCGTTTTATCGCGAAGCTCCAATTTTACTACTCGATGAGCCCACAAGCGCCATGGATCCGTGGGCGGAGACGCGCTGGCTAGATCAGTTCTTTGAGTTGGCCCGCGAGCGAACCACGCTGGTTGTTACACATCGGCTAAGTACAGCCATGCGGGCAGACAAAATTTATGTCATGGATCGCGGCAACGTTATCGAATCAGGTACACACAATGAGTTGTTGCGCTTTGGCGGTATGTATGCGCAGTCGTGGTTTGATAAGATGCGGACCAGTGCAGAGGAGGGAGATAGCAAGTTGTCTGATAAGAAACGCAGCAGCCGGCGGCGGACTCGGGCAGGCAAAGGCACCTTGCCCCGAACAACATCCTGATTACCGAACAGCTTTTCGAGACCAACGGCGCTTCCAGTGTTCAGCTGTTACATAACCGAGGTACATAGCCTTTTCAGACCACCGCGGGAAAAGGCCGGCCTGGATGCGGTGGAACTGGAAAGATTTCTCTTCTGCATCGTCGTCAAATAGCCGCTCCATAATCTGATCGGATAGCGCGAACAACGTGCTGTCTTTGGCAATGAGCCGGCGAATTGTGTCGGGGATCGGAATCTGAAACAAACGATGAACCAGCAACACGTTTAGGCTGAGCATACGCTCGGCCTTTATGCGTTTGGCGCGTATCGCAATTTTTTGCCAGTTGAGCGGAACGTTGGTCATATATGCCGCCAGGTCCGTCAGCATGTACATCCGAAACCAGCCATGCTTAGCGCTGTGCACACATAGCAGGCAGAACTGATCCTCAGGAGCCAGGCTCGGAATACGCGTGTCATCGAGCATCACATGTGTTGCTCGCTTCCATACATCCTGGCTGTCGAAGGTGGCAGCATACGACATTTTGATGAAGGACCGCTGCTCCAGAGAAAAATGGACATCCACATCTACCGTATTACCATAGAAAGTCAGCTGGCGTTGGCGGGCTAGCTGTGCTTTTTCTTCAGCAGGTGTCAGACGGGTATCAAATCCAAGTTGCAATAAGCGCTCTTTTGCCGGCGCAAAATGTACTTCGTGAATCAGTACATCGAGGTCGCCAGGTTTGCGCCAGATCGGGTTTCCATAGACTTCGGCGCCAAGCTGGATGCCTTTGAAGAAAAGGATAGGCATGTTTACCGATGCAAAGTCGTCAATCAAGTGCTTCATCACACGGGTCTGCATGGCAATGAGCAGGCCAATGCTATGAAAGTCATTTTGGAGCCTGGTTTTGACGTTTTGCGGCACGAGCGAGTGGTGTTTGTCCTTCAGCGTTTTGTAAAAAAGAGGAATACCTCCATGTTTACGCGCCAACTGGATGAGTGCGTCCCATCGCAGGGTGTAGGTGCTCAGGAGTTCGTCAATTTTTGCAAAGCGGGACTGGCTTTCTCCTGCTTGCATGAGCAGCAGAAATAATTGCGACTCTGGAGGGAGCGATGCAACAAAATCATAAGATTTTTCAGACAAGACGTCTGCTAAATCAGAATAGGGTGTACCCATGGTAATGATGACCTTTTTGGGCGCGCGCCGGGAAGAAGTGTTGTATATTCGGCCGGCCTGGTACTACTTTCTTAGATATGCAGGTGCGGATGGTAACCACAGAGAATCGATTCGTTCCATCAGTGCGCCTTACACGATTGCTACCAGGGCTTGTGCCGTTCCCGGACTTTGCGGTGTTAACAGTAAAATGCCAGAAGACATTTGTAAGGTATACATTTGAGGGCGTATCCTGACAGCAAATGGGACGCAAGTAGCTGTAGGTTAATTTCCCTAAATACAACCATGATTGAGAGACGCGTTATGAAAAGAGGCTCATTTTTCTGCCTGTTTTTGCTGCTGGGTACGCTTACAGGATGCCAGGAGGCGGCAACGGATGCTGCAGACGCATCTGCTAACACGTCTGAGCTGATGCAAGATGCTGATGCACCTTTTGAGGTGTTGGGGCCTGCCATTGCCGGCGAACTCATCCAGGCTCGAAGTCAGGTTCGCACAACAACCATACTTTCGATGTTACCGGATATGGGAAGAGATGCCGCATACGAGGTGCAGTTGGAAGCCCTCCGGATACAGGAGGCAGCTGGCGAGCAACGCATTGGATGGAAGATGGGCGGCACACGCGTAACCGAAGCCGGCGCTTCACCAGACCCTTCGTTTGCATACATCTTACGATCTGATAGCCTGGATGATGGCGCACAATTGTCAGCAGCCACGTATGTTGATGGCGATGTTTTGGTGGAAGCAGAAATTGCGTTTATCATGGGCAAAGACCTCGCTGGTTCATCCCATAGTGCGGAAGCTGTACGAGACGCTGTGGCAGCGGTTGCCGGCGCAATTGAATTGATTGATATTCGGGTTGTGGCCGGTGAAGATGGCGAAGCGCCGGGAATGAATCACATGATTGCAGCAAACCTGTCCCATGCCGGCATCATCCTTACAGAGGCGCGTCTGCCGTTGGAAACCGTTGATCTAGCCGCAGAAACTGCAGTTGTGTATGTTGATGGTGAGGAGGCAGCTTCCGGGAGCGGCAATCAGATCATGGGGACAACCCCAATGGATGCGTTGGTCTGGATTGCAAACGCGCTGCCTGGGCAGGGGCTGATGCTCCGGGCCGGCGATGTTGTGATTACAGGAGGCCTCTATGACAATCCGGTATTGGCAACAGGTAACAGCGCGGAAGTAACGTTCAGTTCATTTGGTCGGATTGGCGTTTCAATGGGAGATTGATAGAGAGACTTCTGGAGACCACGCTGAAGTCTGGATAGTATCCGGGCTAAACAAGTGGGCATAGAGGGCTTATTTCATCGTTTTTTATGGCCTGTGCAAGTTAGGCAACATTCTTGCGTAACGGATGGGTGTTCGCATTTAAGAAACCTGTTGCCCCCCACGCAACGGGAAAACAATGAAATTCGCAAAACGATTCGCTTTCGCAGCGATTTGCCTTTTGCTCCTTGGGGGCTGTACCAATAACTACGAATCGCTTGAACCCAATGAGCTTTACCGGCTGGCCCAAAAGGCAGCCAACGATGGAAAGCTGGACAAAGCGGCAGATATCTCACGTGTAGCACTGCAAAAAGGGGACATCCGCGCCCAGGTGCTGTTGGGCAATGTCTTATATGATGAAGACCCCGAAGCTGCCTTTCGCCACTGGCACGCAGCAGCAGAGAAAGGGGAGCCGGCTGCAAAATATATCCTTGGATTTTTTGCTTACACCAACAGTGAGGATGAAGAGGCTGTATTCTGGATATCAGATGCAGCAAGCCAGGGGGATAAAGAAGCGCAATACCTGTTTGCCATGATGTACCAGGAAGGCCGCGGGGTTGAGATGAATTTCGAAAAAGCGCGCTATTGGCTAAATAAAGCAGCAGATCAGAATCACACCTACGCCATCCAGCAACTCAAAGTACTGGACAATAAAACTTGATTTTGATCATTGTGGCGGGGTATAGTGGCCTTTTTACTAACGGAATCGCTAAAAAAGACGCAGCGGACACAACCGCTTAGCTTCTTCTTTTGGCGCTGAACGCTTGGCCAGAATCATTAAGAGGATGCTACAGTTATTTAGGAAATGATAAGTATGTAAAGGGTGTGTAAAAGGCAGAAAAGCCATTGTGTGTTTTAACACGGAGGGGGGTATCAGAACCGCAAACACAAGCAAAACCATCTGCGCGTGTAGGGTTCGTATGGTAACCTGATACGATCTGAAAACGGGCATGTTGGATACCAGATAGATAACCTCAACTCCGGTTAAAACAATGAAATCATATAATAGAAGCCTGTTTTCTTTTTTTGTACTCACCTTCGCTTTTGTCTTTACGGCTTCAGCACAGCAGAGCACGTCGATGATGTCTGATCTGCCGGCAACTTTTGATGCCTCCGTATTTCTGAATGAAGACGATGAGATCTTCCCGGCCGTAAATAATTATGTCATTACACCAGCAGCAGAACGAGACGCTGAATGGTGGCGTGAAGTCGAAAACGAAATCTCAATTGCGGACAAAAACTACAAAAAGGTTACGGCCCAGGAGCTTCGGCACATCCTGCACTTCGAAGTGAACTACAATGAAGAAGTCGACTTGAGCAGCTCTGTTTCAACGCTGCTTGATGTACACGCATTTCATAAGTCTGTGCCCGTACGCATGATGGCTGTGGCTGCCCTCGTCGAAATTGGCGATGAGAAAGCCATACAGCAAGTCCACGAGACGTTGTATCGCCAGCGTTCAGCGCGCGTATTGGATTACTCTATCCTTGCATTGCAGTCATTTTATAACAACTAGGCCAGCATTGCAGTAGATGTATACACACAGCTTAAACATTACTAAAAATACCCGGCATACCGTCGGGTATTTTTTATTTATGGTAAGTGGCGGTTGATAAGAGGTGCAGCCGGCGCCACTGCCCATCGTTTCTATGTTTACCAAAGCGCCTCGTTTAACGGTTTTGCTTTTTGTCTACCCAGCCTTAATATCTAATCTTAACCGCAACTTATTCCCCATCTCAAGCAGGTATGGATACCCCCAGGTACAAAGATTTAGAAGGCCAATGTGTGGTGGTGACCGGTGGTGCAACCGGCATTGGTGAATCCCTCGTGCGCGCTTTTGCTGCACAAAGTGCCCGCGTTTATTTTTGTGATATTGATCGAACTGCCGGCGAGGCACTGGCTGGTGTGCTGGGTGAATCTGTCACTTTTGATGTGGTAGATCTGACCAGGGAAGATCAGGTGGTAAGTTGGATTCAGCGTATTGGGCGCACAAATCCATACATCAAGGCACTACTAAACAACGCGGCCCAGGATACCCGTTTGCCCCTGTTGGAAACGACAATGGAACGCTGGGATCAGCTCACTGCGGTAAATCTGCGGGCGGCTTACCTTTGTACACAACAGGCTGTGCCTTTCATGAAAGGACGGGATGCTGCAGTCATTAACTTCGGTTCGGTTACTTTTCAGTTAGGCGAAGCCGGCCTCTCGGCGTACGTAACAGCCAAAGGTGCCATCGTAGCCATGTCGCGCTCGCTTGCAAGAGAACTGGGGCCCGACCATATTCGGGTGAATACCTTGTCTCCTGGATGGGTAATGACGGAAAAACAGTTGCGCATGCACGTAAACGAAGAAGTTAAAAAACGCCTTTTGGAAAGCCAGTGCATCCCCACGCTAATTGAACCAGTAGAAATAGCAGAAACAGCCCTTTTTCTCGCCTCAAACGCCAGCCGCGCCATCACCGGACAAAATATTGCCGTCAATCGTGGATGGATGCATTTGTGATTGGGGATTGTTGCGGTATGAAATATCGAACACCGAACAAGGAATTTTGAATGTCGAAGTGATTTTTTTCACTCCTCACTCCTCACTGAACGATGCTTAAAAAACAACCTTTTGGTCTAGGCGCGTCCCGCTCATGGAAATCAATCTTTATTGATATTGGGGCCATTATTTTTAGCGTGCTCTTTGCGTTAGCGCTGGATGACTGGCGTGTAGACAGGGATACCAATGAGAAAGTGGAGAACGTGATTGCGACGATACGGCATGAAATAGCAGAGAACAAAGCGCAGGTACAACAGGCCCTTGCATATCATGAGCCGCTGGTACAAAACCTGAGTGCCGGCACACATCGATTGGGCGGGGCAGGGCTGGAGGAAAGGGGTATATCTGTGCAAAATGAAGCTGACATGGCGGCTGTTTTAAAGCGCATGTTTATGGGGAATTCCCGGGCGATGTTTGAGGAGATAAAAGTCCTAAAGTCGTCCGATACGGCGTACTACGCCCGCGTTGGGGCGCGTCCCATCCGGCTTGAGCTCACTGCAGATTCGCTTTTGATATTTGGTGAAGGAAATATCCAGTTGCGGCCAGCCCGCTTACTCAACTCAGCGTGGGAAACCGCGATTGCAACCCAGACCACCATCCATATGGATTTTGAATTGGTAGCAGCGATGACGGAGCTTGTCGGGTTACATGAGATCCATGACAGTACCGTCAGCAGGATTATCGAGATCCTCTATACAGGAAATGGCTCAGCTACATCAGCGTTGCAAGATTTGCGCTGGTTTGAGGCTTCCATGTTGGAGCAATACGCCAAAATAGAGGCCATCCTTGACAAAGAATAGGAAATACATGGGAGCAGCCGTATACCACCTGCTCCCATGTAAGTGCCTGTGCTACTGTGCGCCGACATCCAGGCCTACAGCCGTAAAGCTACCAGAAATGGTCACCTGGGCTGTGGAATTGGGCAACACACTGGCGGCTGTCATTGAAATACTGCCGGCTACCCGGTTGTTCGACGACTCCGTTATGGTGAGCGTCCCGCCAGACGAGTAGAAGACATCCGTCCCTGTGGAAAAGATGCCAATAAACGCATCGTTGCTGAGCGTTTCTACCTCTGTGTCGAGGTTAATGTTGGCAATCGAGTGCCCGCCATTTCCTGGTCGGGTACCTTTACGGGTAATGGAGAGGGTCTGTGCAGTCGTGCCCGTGACGCCAAAATTCATCCCAAACCCTGAAATCCCTGTTTGTGCATCGGTAACTGCACCGAAGGCTGCCTGGTTACCACTTAAGGTTTGCATAACGTCGCCGGTTACCTGGATTTCAAAAGAACCAATGAGATCTTCAACCTCATCAGGGTCGTTGGAGTCGCAGCCGGCCAGCATTAAAAGGCCAGAGAGTAACAAGAATCGGGTGTAAAAAAGGGTCTTTTTCATTGTTCTATAGGTTTTTTGTTGAGAATAGGTTGAGCGCATGCTTGCAAAGATGACCGGTCCGCGAGGGCAGCAAAGCAGTCACTTGACATGCAGCATCGTGCGGCGTGAAATTGCACCGTCAGTTTCGAGTTCGAAGAAGTAGAGGCCAGAAGGCATGTTTTCAGGAGTCCAGCGGACCGCGTGTTTGCCGGCTGCACGGGTTTCATCAACCAGTAGTGCTACACGTTGCCCGATGCTGTTAAAAATGCTGAGTCGTACGTGGCCGGCTTCTGTCAATTCAAAAGGCAAGGTGGTTTCCCGTAGAAATGGGTTTGGGTAGTTAGGATGGGCCATAAGACGGTCAGAGCCGGCCGTTGTGGTCGGGGCTATGGCCGTAGTCATCGTGTTGCTGGGGCTGAATAGCGAAATAGATTGGGGGCTTGACAAGTCAAACGATATTTCTGCCGGATCTGCAGGAATATGCTGGTCATAGAAAACACCAAGCTGCTCAAGGTCAGCTGTGACAAAGCTCCATCCACCGAGCTCCTGCGATGACCCATCTGGGCTTAAAATTGTCTGGTTGATACGGATACGCAGACAGGGAAATGAGCCGTTATGGGTAATCAAGGTGCCGTACCCATCCACTTGAATGTCGTGCTCTTCTACCACACCGGGGATTTCAACGACGCCGATTGGTGTTTCTACAGTATTGATATGGGTGAAATCAGACTGCCAGGCATTGCCCATCTGCAGTGGAAGCGGCGCCTGGAGCTTTCCGGGAGAAAAAACGCTGACGACTGGGTCAGGTGTACCATCCGCGTTGGTGTCTTGCCATACACCATTGCCCAACCATGCGAGGCTGTCTGCCGTGATGCTCCTGAAAATAAAGATGTCGGGTGTGCTACTTTCTTCAAAATCTACCTGCCAGACATCCGTCACTTCTCCGTTAAATGTGCTTGCTGCACCAGGAATTGCTACACTGTCGGATGGGAAAGAGAGGTAGTAGTTGGTCGAAAAAAGAGGAAGTTGGGCTGTGATTGCGGCAAAATCAAACGTGTTGTTGTTACCATCGAGCAAAAGGAGGTCGGGTAAGAATGCCAGATTGTTTGGGAGATTACCGTTGTTGTTGTCAGCGAGGAATTCCTGGAAAGATGCACTGGTTTGTGCCTGAAAATCTGCTGCTGTGAGTACAAGTTGTGCCTGTGCCGGCACACTGATCACAGCCGGGAAGAGGAGCGTGAAAAGCCATAAAGAACGAAACATGTCGTAGGTCTCTCTGATATGTGGATAACTGCATTGATGCAAAAAGCAGAATGTTTGCGCTTTGCTCACCCCACATGCGCTGTTTTCAGAGAAAGTGGATCACAGGCATGAATATTTTTATAGATTAATGTTGCTTAGCCCACGTTTGAAATAGTTCTTGAGTATCACATGACCCCAGATTCTGATGAAGTGACGCAGCTACTGGATAAGTGGCGGGCAGGAGAAACGGAAGCATTTGAATCGTTGATTCCACTCGTGTACGAAGAGCTGCGCCGGCTCGCACATCACCATTTACAGAAAGAGCGCACCGGTCACACGATGCATACAACAGACCTGGTTCATGAGGCATACCTGAATTTGGCGGGAAAAGAGGGGGCTGCGTGGCAGAATAGAACGCACTTCTTTGCCGTAGCAGCACACGCCATGCGCGGCATCCTCATTGATTACGCCCGCCGGCGCAACCGAAAAAAGCGGGGCGGAGGAACGCCAGATTTGCACCTTGATGATGTACAGGTGTGCACTGAAGACAAACTGGAGGATCTCTTAACCCTGGATCAGGCAATGCATATGCTGGCAGAAATCGACAGCCGGTTGTGTCGCATTGTTGAATGTCGGTATTTTGCCGGCCTGACCATCGACGAAACCGCCGAGGCCCTGGGCGTGTCGCCGGCCACCGTGAAACGCGATTGGAAAGTTGCTAAAGCCTGGTTACATCGCGCTGTTAACGAACAAAAAAGCTGACTTATTTGAGCTGAATCTACCCTTTCTGACGCTCCTACCTGTAAAGAGCATGCGCTGAACCAAGTTGTCTGACCCATGAGTGAACTAAACTGGCAGAAGCTAAAGGAGATATTTAACGAAGCCCTGGCACTTTCGCCTGACAAGCGGCACGCTTTGCTGGAAGGGCTGCCTGACCAACAAATGAAAGCAGAGGTTGAATCGTTACTGGCTTCGTACAATGAAAATCCCGCCTTTCTAGAAAATGCGGTGCATACCTCTGCGTTGAAAGCTGTGGAGTTGGTGGACCCGCAGGCAGCAACAGGACTTGTGTTGGGTGCTTATCGTGTTGTGCGTGAATTGGGGCGTGGCGGTATGGGCATGGTGTACCTCGCAGAGCGCGTTGATGGCGCCTTTGAGCACCATGTTGCAATCAAAGTGGGTAAGCAGGATGCATACAATCCCGAGTATGTGGAGCGGCTGAAACATGAGCGTCAGATCCTTGCTTCTCTTGCACATCCACACATAGCCAAATTATTGGATGGTGGCGTTACGGCAGATGGCCGGCCATATTTCGCAATGGAGTACGTTGAAGATGGATTGCCTATCGATACATTTTGTGCGCAAGAGGGATATGATGTAGTGCAGAAACTTCAGCTTTTTCGGTCTATATGCGCGGCTATTGCTTATGCCCATCGCCAACTGGTTGTACACCGCGATCTGAAGCCTTCCAATATCCTGGTGTCTCCTGAAGGCCAGGTAAAGCTGCTTGATTTTGGGCTGGCAAAATTACTCGACGATAAAGCTGGGAGCATCGGGCCGCAAACCCGCACCGGGATGCAACTGATGACACTCGAGTATGCCAGCCCTGAACAGGTGCGGGGTGTACCTGTTTCTACAGCAACCGATGTGTATTCACTCGGCGTGGTGCTCTACAAGCTACTTGCCGGCAAGCGCCCGTATGATGTCCGGCATCTCTCACCAACGCAAATTGAGCGGATAATTTGTACGCAAGAACCTATGCGTCCGAGTGAGATGGCGCGGGACGTTGCAACCGGGAAGGAAAAGATTGCAGCAGACCTCGACAACATCGTTATGAAGGCGCTGCGCAAAGAGCCTGAACGCCGGTATGGATCTGTTGAGCTTTTACGAGAAGACATTGACCGGTTTTTGCAGCAATTGCCCGTATCAGCACGGCCTGCAACAGCGCGTTACCGGCTCTCCAAATTTGTAAATCGTCATCGGTGGGGTGTTGGCGCTGCCATTGTTTTTGCGTTTGCATTGCTTGGAGGAGTGGTCTCGACATCTTATCAGGCGCAACGGGCTGCTGTTGCGCAACAGAAAGCAGAAGAACGCACCGATGCGGTGCGCGCCATGGCGAATACGTTGCTATTCGATATCCATGATGCTATTCGCGATTTGCCGGGTGCAACGCCGGCCCGCAGGCTGCTGGTGAAAAACGCTGAGCAATATCTGAATATGTTGGGACAGGCTTTTCCCGAAGACCCAGGCTTGCAAGCTGAACTCGCAGAGGCATACAACCGGGTGGGTGAGATTTATGGTGATCCTCACTTTCCCAATCTTGGCAATTTGGCAGAAGCCGGGACTTATTATGGCCGAGCGCTGGAGCTTCGGGAGTCGCTGCAAGAACAGGGAGATGACGAGCATGCGGATACACACGCGCTTGCGTTGGCAAAAGCGCGGCTCGCTGTTGTAAAGTCGTGGGGTGGTGAAAATGAAGAAGCCATCGTGCTGAGTAGCGCAGCGTTGGCTTCCCTTGGCCAACAATATCAAAATGAACCCAATGATGTCATACTCCACGATATAGGGCGCATTAGAAGTGAGTTGGGCTGGTGGCTGGTTTTCTCAGGCGACATACCCGAAGCAAAGGAGATTCTTGAAAAGGCGATCGACGAACTCGAATCCCTCTCGCAAACCAAAGCGGGGCATGTCGATTTTGAAATTGATTTGTGGCGGGCTTACAACTATGCAGTGGATGCCTATCGCTGGAGCGGCGCGCCGGCATATGCCCTTGAGGTCCTGGAAGCCAAAGCCTGTCCGCGCCTGGCTGCATTAGGCCAAAAACTAGCCCTGAACCCGCGGCTGCAGTCGTGTTATGCAACTTGTCTCAGTAAAATGGGCGGACTTTATAACGCAATGGGTGACGAAGCGAAAAACATTCAATACCTCGAGCAAGCCCTGACAATTGCCAAAGGCATGGAGGCATCAGATACCACCAATGTTTTGGGCAAACAGACGGTTGGGGCCTTGCTTTCAGCTTTGGGGAACGCCCATCAAGAATCTGGGGATGTGGAAAAGACAACGGGGTATTTTGAACGGGCCATCAACCTGCGTAGAGAAATCTACCAGTTAGATGAAACGCACGGGGAAGCCGGCAATGCACTCGGTAATTCCCTGCGATCTTCGTGTCTGTTTTATGCAACAAACGCAAAATTTGACCTTGCCCTGGCGCGTTGTGCGGGAGCAGTGGAGGTGTTTGAAAAAGTTATTGCCGTGGATTCCCTGAACGGCATCTGGCAATCCAATTTGATTGAGTCTTACCTGGTAACGGCTGATGTGCATAAAGCAGCAGCAGAGCAGCGCTCGGGCGCCTTTGCACTACATCTGCAACAGGCAAGCGAGGAGTATGCCAAAGGAATCGCCTTAATCGATTTACTGGCCGGGGAAGGGCGGGCATTTGAGTGGCCGGCTAAACTTGATAGTTTGCGGGCACTGCATCGTTTGGTACGCGATGAACTCGATCGCGCTAAGAAGGACTGATTACCGGTTTATGAACCTTGATTGTCGTCTGTGTATCGGTGCCACTTTCATGCGGCGTAAGCGTGCCTTGGGCATGGCGCCACTGGGTTGCAAAGTGCAGCAGGGCGGAGACGCTTTCGAAATTTAGCTTCTCTTTTACCCGCCGGCGATGCGTTTCGACCGTTTTTCGGTCGAGCTTGAGCCGGTCAGCCATGTCTTGAGGACTCGCGCCTTCTCCCATCATCAGGAGCACAGCCAATTCGCGGTGCGTCAGCAGGTCCATCGCTTCTGTTTTAACTGCAGCTGCGCCCTTGGTAATTTTATTGAGCAGCCGTGCGGTCATTGAGGTGCTCAGGAACGTCTCATTACGCATTACGCTACGGATGCCTTCGAGGACATCCTGCATATTCATGCGCTTCATGATGTAGCCCATTGCGCCGGCTTCGATGGCGCGCTCTGCAAAGATTTTCTCGTCATACTGAGAGAAAATGAGGATGTGCAGGTTGGGAAGTTGGGCAACAAGTTGCATGCACAAGTCGAGCCCATAAGCATCGTCCAGAGACAGGGAGATGATCACGACATCCGGTTTTGCTATGGTGATGTGGTCGTATGCTTCCGAAGCAGTGGTGGCCTGGCCACAGAAGATCATGTCTTCCGTATGTTTCAACAGGCTAGAGAAAGCATCACCAATAGCGGGATGGCGATCAATGACAAGTACGCGAATGCGTCGTACCAAAGATCCGTTTGCGTCTTTTTGTTGGGGTATAATCACGTAGCCCACTCCTAATCTATAAGGTGATGCGAGTTCACCAGGTGAAGAACAAAGGGGGCTTGATAAGTTGTGATGGAGGGTGCCTCGTTAAGGCAGTTTGGGTACTTGCAACAAGCATGCCGACACACAAACCTGTTTATTTGGCCCAGTTTCGCCGTTACATTTGCTTCATGATTCGAGGCATTGTCATTCTGACGAATTCGTATCGTTTCGAGATTGACCGGCTATCCGCGCATTACCGCCGGTTTGCTGGTGGCTATTGGCGATGCGCTTAAGGATGAGTTGTTTTTTCTGAATGGTGTTTGACTTTTTCTCAGCCAGGCTGTTAATAAGAGGTAGAATACCCCGTGAAAGGCTCAGAAACGGACAAAAGAGTAGATAATTTGCTTCTGTGAATTAATTGTGCAACTGTCAGATAAGACGTGAGTACATATTCCAGTCGTATGTCCGGCTTCATGCTTACCCACTTCTTTATACCGGGAAAAGCATACCGGGGTGTAGATCGACATTAACTGCGCTTGAACGGCAACTCTGACCCAATGCGAAACTGCAAATGGTGCGGAAACTCTGGGTGGCTCCTCAAAATATCCAAAGACGGCCTGTGCCAAAAATGTGAACCCGATGTCAAAATGCGCGTGCTCAATGCAACGCGGGTTTTGAATGAGAACTTGCACGTAATGCGACGTGCAAAGGAGATAGATATGCGCCTTGCAAAAGGGCGGCAGGCCATTGAGCAGTTACGTGACCTTATTCCGTATTACGAAAAAGGGCTGGTTAACCTCCAGCCTTCGCCGCAGGAGCTTGTGGCCCGTATTTATAATGCAGAGCGGACCATCACGCATCAACACATCGAAAGCCTCTTCAACGTTGCGCTAAAGCAAGCGAAGAAAGCGCCAACTGAAGCCAAGGGACAATACATCACCGAGCTTACCGAAGCGGTAGACAAATACAAATCGCAACTTGGTAAATCAAATGAGATACGCTGGCGCAAGCGTTTGGAACGGGATCGGAGTCTGTTGCTGGTAGAACGTGCGCAACAAGATGAGGGTACAGGAAAGCGAGATCGGGCGATAGACCAGTATATAGAAGCCCTCGATATGCTGCGGGCAGACAACAACGGTGACCCTGCCCATCAACAACGCATTGAACAGGTGAAAAAGAGAATTCGCGACCTGGGCGGTCAGATTCCAGAACGTTGGGAAAACGAAGAAGCAACAGGCGGCGACGGATTGTCGGCCTGATGCCAAATCCCTTTTTATAAATCCGCCCCGGGTTTGGTTTGCCGTGCTGGAGAGGAAAAAATGCACGGTTTTCCGGGTAGCGCAAGTCGTTTTGATTCAGGTTACAGACACCTGGGCCTGTATTACCTGTTTAATCGAATAATATAACAGAGACAATAGCTTTTAAATACTGATAGCAAACACGTCTAGTTATCCGTAACCTGAATCAAAACCGGCATCACACGTATCCCCCGCTCAACCTCCGAAGCCTAGAATGGCAACAGAGAGGAAAATGAAAAGAAAAGCGAGAATAGCCAAGGCCAGGCTAAACGCAGTGCCCCATGAGTTTGTACTACTCGGTCTCATACAAGGAAAAGGGATTAAAGCTTTACGAAAAGCGAGTGAGGAAAGGGGCCTCGGAAGGGCATGCTATAATATAAGCTGTTACCAAATCGTAATGTGCCGAAAGTGTCATAAAAGTTTGGCAACTGTGCTTCAAGCCCAGCCGTGATCCGTTTCCGTAAGAAAGGCGAAGGATGTAGAAAGATCTCCTCTGCACAGACTGCTTCCCTGACTTCACTATCAGATCTTGAATAAAAGAACAGATGCACTGCAATGTTGCAGGGCGAAGCACGTCTTTGCAAGCTCTGTGCCACGTGGATTTTTTAGAAGGGTGATTTGTACCTGCTCCGTATACTGCTTGCCGGCGATATCACCGTGGTCCGGTAAGCCCTATCCCTCGGCAAGTGAGAGAAGGACTTTTTGCAGGATAGCTGCCGGCGCAGGTAAAAGGCGCATGCCAAAAGTGTGTTCAAACTGTGGAGGTTGTGGCCGAACTATTCTGTGAATGTGTTAAATTGCGCATATCGAGGCATTTAAAGGGTTAGGCGGAAACTGAATCCATCATTTCTTCGTCCGATATTCACCGGAAACACCCTCGAATCCGCCCGTTATTCGGGCAAAAACCCCTGGCCGCTATGGCACTATTCGCGCTCCTCGCCTTTGTATTCCTGATCGGATTTTTGGCATTTTTTCAGCCGGACCACCGGCAATCCCGCCGCCTCTAATGGCGCATGAAGCAGGCTATTTGTGCGCCTGTGGCATCCCATAATCCTGTAAAAATGCCGGCAGGCATTTAAACCAATTCTCAAAAGTCTTCATACATGCTTCATTCTAGCTTGAATGCAGGCATGTAATTCTTTCCGCAACAATTACATATTTGCCCTGCACAGCTTTCCCTATCCTGAATGTGCAGGTATAAACAATATGAATGTGTTGTGCCCTGTGTCTATCAGGCAGTATTCAATCACAAACGAATGTTGCCATGATACGCTCTTCCTTTTTCGTTACGCTCCTTTTCGCCGCGATTATTATCGCCCCCAAGTCTTCCGTTGTCTATGCCTTGCAGCAGACCCACTGGGTTGCGCCCAACGGCAACGACGCACAGACTTGTACAGTAACTACGCCATGCAAGACAATTAACCATGTACTGCAGGCGGTTGTTAGTGATGGTGACGTTATTAACATACTCCCCGGTATCTACCGCGAGCAACTCGAGATCACCCTGGACAACATAACGTTACAAGGGACCGCACCCGGTGTTTTTCTCTATGGAGCTGCTGTGCCCGAATTGGTACCCGCTGAAGGCAAATACACGGCACCGTGGGTGTGGGGTGACTCATTTGACGGGACGCCTTTTTGTAATAACCTCACAAATGATGTTGGTATGGATGACCGGTTATGCAACACGTTGGGGTTTTGGGAAAATGAACAGCGGCTTGCGCAGGTCTTGTCTAAGTCTGCTGTGGTTGCCGGCACCTTTTATTATGACGCAGGTGCAGAGGCGGTGTGGCTGCAGCCATACACCGGCAGCGACGGCCTGGCTGCCATAGAAGGTGCCACATATCCCTACGTGTTAAAACTGTCTGCTTCAAGCAGTGGTGTGGCCTTAAAAGACCTGAGCATATGGTACGGGACTTCGATGCCCGATGACGGGATCCTGCAGGTGGAAGGCAGTGACCATCTGATTGAAAATGTGGATGTCCGGTATACCGCAGGCGCCGGGATTCTTGTGTACGGTGCAGATCGGGTCACGATGCAAGACGTAGAAGCTGCAGCCCACGGGCAAAACGGCTGGCGGATCCGCGCAGATGCCTCGTTTTCAACCTCATCAGGCTGGCAGATTAACGACTGGGTTGACGCACTGGTGCTGGATCACGCCATCTCTCGCAACAACGGTTGGAAAGGCTACGACAATTGCTGGGGCGGTGGCGGGACCAAGTTTTCCTTTACGCGCGATTTGCAAATTGACCGTTTCTATTCTGCAGACAACAACGGGTTTGGGATTTGGTTGGATATTGAAAACCATACGTATGATGTGACTTCTTCTTTGAGCGCCCGCGATGCCGGCCGGGGCATTTTTGTAGAATACATCAGCGATGACGGGCGCGTTGAAAACAATGTGGTATTTAATACGCAGGACGCAGATAATATTGGATGTGGCATCAGCGTGGGGCTGGCTGCAGCTGATTCGCGCAATGTGACCATCAAAAATAACACGGTCTATTCAACTGCAGACGATGTAAAAGGCATCATGCTCAAAACAGGATGCCCTACGTGTCGCTCTTTCCCATATACAAGCGAGGATATCGTATGGGAAAACAACCTGTTAATCAACAAGGGAGACGCCGGCTTTGTACGCGACCTGGATGCTGGCAGCGCTGATCCATTCACCTACAGCAACATGCACATCGAAGAATCTTTTGCTGGAGATGGCACTGTGGCTGTATGCTGGGATGCGCTGGGGAACTGCTCTCAAGCTGCATTTGACATCGAAGCGTTGCCACCCGGTACCTATCTTGCGGATGAAGCAGATGAATGTGGGTTTTCTGAAAACAATGCATTGCTTGATGGTGTGGGGGCGCAGGGTTTTGTGCATCCACAGCACGCAGCAATTTGTGATGGGGCGCCACCCCCTGCGCCGCCTGTAGCAGGCTTTACGTATGCCGTGGAAGGCATGCTGGTCATGTTTACAGATACAAGCGCTGATGACGAGGCCCTGGTTGCCTGGAGTTGGGATTTTGGGGACGGCAGTTCATCCAGCGAACAGTCGCCTGAATACGCGTATGCCGCAGCGGGTACGTACGCCGTTTTGTTAACTGTAACTGACTCAGATGGGCTATCAGATACCTTTTCGGAGCAAATTGCCATTGATTCGCCGGCGCCTCCTGCAGAACCTCCCGTGGCAGACTTTACCTATACAGCAACCGCACTAACCGTTCAGTTCGAAGACCTGAGTACGGACGATGGCACCCTTGTGTCGTGGCTTTGGACCTTTGGGGATGGCAATCAGGCATCAACACAGGACCCAACCCATAGTTATAGCGATGCCGGCACGTACAGCGTATCGCTGTTGGTCGAGGATGACGAAGGGTTATCTGCAACACAAACGCGCGATGTGGTTGTTGAGGAGGTTGATCTACCTACGCCTCCCAGCGCTGCCTTCACCTTTACAGTAGACAACCTTCAGGTAACTTTTCAGGATGCAAGTACCGACGATGGGTCCGTAGTTGCATGGCTCTGGGAATTTGGAGATGGTGAGGTGGCGACATCAGCCACAACGTCGCATACGTATATGCAGGCGGGTACGTATACGGTAGTACTTACGGTCACCGATGACGAAGGCCTGACCGCCAGTGTTGCTGAAGAAGTGATGGTCTCCTCGCCGCCTGTTGACCTCCCACCCGTGGCCGCATTTACGTTTGTTGTTGATGGTCTCAGCGTTCAATTTACAGACCTTAGTACAGATGAAGATGGCGAAGTAGCCGGCTGGTTGTGGGATTTTGGTGATGGAGAAACGGCTACACTTCAGCATCCCGTCCACGTCTACACCACGGCCGGCAGCTATTATGTGACGCTAGAAGTAAAAGACGATACGGGCTTGAAAGGGGATGTGGGTATACAGCTCCTCCTGATTGAAGGAGAAGACGATGTTACAGGTACTTTTGTAGAAGTTGCCGGCCTTGTTGTTATGGAGGCTGAACACCACGTAGCCCAATCTGCCAACGGTATCACCGGTGATACCTGGATAGAGGCGCAAATAATGACAGGCAGCGAAACGGCGGTTGGCATGCAAGTATTGCCGGACAATGGCCACAGCGTAACCGCTAACTTTATGGTGGACAATGCTACGCTGCACTTTCCGGTATTGTTTATCACAACAGGGACATACTATATCTGGGTCAGAATGCGACCTGAAGCGGATGCAAGCACGATATATGCCGGCACTGCTGAATCCGCTAGTATGATCGGCGAGACCAGGTTCGATAAACCGGTAGATACATGGGTATGGTACAATACAAAAAACGCGAGCCGGCGCGCCCGGATAAACGTTCCTGCAACCGGAGAGCAGTTAATTCAGGTCTGGATGCGCGAAGATGGCGTGGTGCTAGACCGCCTGTTGCTAACCACTGATCCTGACTATGTACCGGAAGGTGTGGGGCCTGCAGAAAGCCCAAGGGTGCTTATCGATCCGTATCCAAACGGATCCCATAGGGTTTCAGATCGGCTGGATATGCCGTTGCAACATAGACCCACTTCAATCCGGGTAGGACATTTTTATCCTAACCCGGCTACTTCCGACAGCCATATGTCTCTCGATTTACCCGATGAGGCGCAGGTATCCGTATTGCTGTATGATATGATTGGACGTGTGTGGCATAGTGAACAGTACGTACTAAACGCCGGCGCTAATCAGAAACTACGGGTAGATACGTCTCGGTTGGCAGCAGGGGTATATATTTGCCAAATACGCGTTTTATTGGCTGAAGGAAGCCAGACATTCAGCAGGCGATTGGTGGTTGTCCCTTTTGGCGCACCATAGGCGTCATAATGCGTGGCATTCTAATGGTTTGTTTTAGATATGCCGTATTGATGTCATAGCCTGTACAGTATCCTACAAGCGACAGGTTGATGTAAACAAAAGGTACAAGACCATGGAAGAGATTCAGGGAAAACTACAGCAATACCTTGATGCACGCGATGCTTTTGTCTCGCGTGTGAAGGAAGACCGCTGGGTGTTGGCCGTTGTGCAGATCGGCTCCTTGAATGAGGAGACGGTATGGCGCAAAGATGGCCTTGGATTGTGGGTTGTAGAGGCGGACGGTGTCAGTCGCCGGCAAAAAAGCGATGGCGAAGCGCACCGCATCTGGCGTATTCTGGTTGAACATGATGTGAATCTGTGGGCTGAAATCATTCCCCGTGCCCGGTTCAAGCGGATGGTTGAGGGTACTTCTCGAACGGCCTTCTCGTACAACTTCTTTGCACACCGGTCGTTGATTTATTGTGTAGATGAAAGCATTGCAGACTGGTTCGAGGAAGCCAATAGCATAGCTACCAAAGACCAGCAGAAAGAAGTTATGATGATGACCTGCTGGTTCATCTATCAGCTGCGGTATGCACGCCGGCTGCTTGAAATAAAACAAGACGACCACAGGGCCTGGCAGGCCTTGCTGGATGCTGCACATGCATTGGCCGCTACCCATGTTGTGATGGCGGGCGAAATTTGTGAGACGCATGCGATGCATCGCGCGGTCGAACTTGAGCCGAGCTTGTTTGCCAAAATGTACACCGCGCTACTGGTCGCAGGTCCAGAGAGGCCGGCTCTACAAGAGGCTTTGCTCCAGGGAGAAGGGTGGCTGCAGGAATACGCTGCACTACACATGACACCCGTGATGAAATACCTGAAGAAACAACGCCGGGTGGTGTCTCTTTCAGAACTGGCCAATTACTTTGCTTATAGCCAACTGCATCCCTGGCATCTGGAATCTGCCTGTGAATGGCTGGTACAACAAGGGGCGCTTGAAAAGCTGGCTGCAGAAATGCTGTTGACAAAGAAAAGCCGCCACCATCTCGAAGAACCTGCCTATCTCGTCCATGAAGCCTGAGCCTGTAAACACCCGCACCACTCTTTCGGTACGCGGGGCGAGGGAAAACAATCTCAAGAATATCGATGTGGATATTCCCCGTGATCAATTGGTGGTGATTACGGGCGTCAGTGGTTCGGGCAAGTCATCGCTGGCGTTTGAGACCATATATGCTGAGGGGCAGCGCCGGCTCATGAGTTCTATGTCGGCTTACGCCCGCCGTTTTGTATCTCAACTCAAAAAACCGGATGTAGATTTTGTCAACGGGTTGTCTCCCGTGATCTCTATTGATCAAAAAACAGTTGGTAAAAATCCCCGAAGTACTGTTGGTACCATGACCGACATTCAGGACTATCTGCGCATGCTGTATGCCAGCATCGGCCAAGTCCATTGCCCCTGGTGTGCAGCGCCTGTGACGGCGCGTAGTCCGCAGCAAATGTTGGAGCACATGTTCTCTCTTCCGGACGGCGCTGTCGTTGAAGTGCGTGCACCCGTTGGCAAAGTATGGGGCGAAGAATGGAGCCTACTGCTGGAGCAAATCAGGCACCACGGCTACCGCAAAGCCGCTATAGATGGCACCCTTGTGGACCTGGGTGACGAAATTGAACTGGACGAGTCACAGGACCACCATGTCGAGGCGATTGTCGATCAGTTTATTATTGAAAAGGGGATTGACCGTCGGGTAATTGCTGCGCTTAGCAACGCCCGCGAACTTGGCGATGGATTGCTTTCTTTTGTACTCAAGGATGGCGTTTCAGCCGCGCAAGAAAAAACTTTTTTCAAGGGCTTTGGATGTGCCAAACACCACGTGGTGAGCTTAACCCTGCAGCACGGCGATTTTACGTTTAACGATCCTGCGGGCGCCTGCGTTACATGCTCGGGGCTGGGGACGGGAAAACGTGTCCATAAAAAACTGCTGGTCCCAGATCCAGGTCTTTCCCTTCGCGAGGGTGCAATTGTCACGCGCGAATACAATCCGGGGAATTGGACGGGGCGCGTCCTCTATACGTTGTCTGAACACTTCGGCTTCTCACTCGACACCCCGTTTGCTGATCTGGCTGAAGAAACGGTTACGTTGCTTTTTGAGGGATGCCCTGAAGAACCGCTTACTATAAAGGTGCCACCAGAGGCAAAAGTAGGCGCCCACTATGCCGGCCGTGATTTTCGATTTCAAGGCATTATAAATGAAATCGAACAGCACTACCATCGCTACCGCAAACAAGGAGATGCCAATACATGGACAGAAGATTATCTGGACAAAATCATGGTCACCTACGATTGTCCGGACTGCAGAGGGGGGCGCTTGAAGCGGGTACGAGAAATGGTTACTGTTGGTGGCAAAAGCTTGCCCGAGCTCTGTCGTACCCATTTTCATTCACTCATTTCGTTTCTGGAAGGTGTTGATGCAAATTCAGATAAAGCAGCAGTTACTGAAGTGTTGATCAGGGAAATTGTAGGGAGACTGCGGTTGCTGGTGGGTATCGGCTTGGATTATCTCAGCCTGGAACGACGCGCCGGCACGCTATCAGGCGGTGAATCGCAGCGCATTCGCTTATCAACACAAATTGGCAGTGGATTAATGGGCATGCTCTATGTCCTTGATGAGCCGAGTATCGGCTTACATCCTAAAGACAACGCGCGCATGATCTCTACCCTGCGGAAGCTTGTAGATGTTGGCAATACGGTAATTGTTGTCGAGCACGACGAAGACACCATCCGCGGCGCAGATTATTGCATTGAAATTGGCCCGGGCCCCGGGATACACGGTGGTACAGTTGTTTCTGCAGGTCCGCCCAAAGCTTTGATGACAGATCCGGCATCGTTGACGGGGCGTTATCTTTCAGGGACCAAAGAAATTGCCGTGCCGAATGAACGGCGTACGTTAGACAATGGACGGATCGCGGTGTCCGGTTGCCGGCATAACAATTTACAGGACGTCGATATTGACATCCCCATGCACGCATTCACCTGCGTGACTGGCGCTTCTGGTTCAGGCAAAAGCTCATTTCTGCATGAAACCCTGTATAAAATCCTGATTGCAAGACTACATGACAGCAGGGTTTTACCTGGCGCGTACCGGACAATCACCGGTCACGAAGCCATTGATGACGTCATACATATTAACCAGCGTCCGATTGGCCGGTCTTCCCGGAGCAATCCTGCGACATACATCGGGATATACGATAACATCAGAAAGCTATTTGCTGGCACAGCAGAAGCAACAGCGCGCGGCTACACTGCTTCTCGGTTCAGCTTTAATGTAAAAGGAGGGCGCTGTGAGCAGTGCAGCGGTGAAGGGACCATAACGACGAAGCTTTCCTTCATGCCCGATGTTGAAGTACAATGCCCCACCTGCAAAGGCGCGCGCTACAACGCGGACACGCTCGAGATTGTATGGAATGGGAAGAATATCGCTGATGTGCTGGAGATGTCTATTGAGGATGGTGTTGCCTTTTTTGAAGGCCAGCGATTGATTCGGCGTAAACTGGGTGTCATGCATGACCTCGGACTGGGATATCTGAAGATTGGTCATCCTGCCCCGATTTTATCTGGCGGTGAGGCGCAACGCGTGAAGTTGGCTGCTGAACTGGGTAAGGTAAAGCGGGGCAAACATTTGCTCTATATCCTGGATGAGCCTACGACTGGATTACATTTTGCAGACATCGATCGCTTGTTGCAAGCACTCAACAGCCTGGTAGACGCCGGCCACTCAGTTGTTGTCATTGAACACAACCTGGATGTGATAAAGACGGCTGACTGGGTCGTTGATCTTGGGCCCGAAGGAGGGCACAAAGGCGGACATGTTGTCGCCGCCGGCCGGCCAGAAGACGTTGCAGCCGTGCCCGAAAGCCATACGGGTCGATTTCTAATGCCACTCTTAGTCGATCCCCTCTAAGCGCAATGCCGGCTGTGAATGCGTCAAATTAAGGGTTCAACCATCCTGCACAAAACTATCTTCTTCAATAGGTATGTCCTGATGGACACATGCGCATCCTGATACCTGTGTCCACCAGGACACATGTCACGGTTTTTGCGGTCTTTTTAAGAAATGTGTTTATCTCCTAATTCGTTGTTAGCCAACAGGTTAGGGGCTTCGTTTGCGTAGTGTTCTCCAGTTTGGCCTCTTGCTTGTAATTGAGGGTGGTAACCTGGCCGCAGGGCCGCAAGCAAAACAAACCAAAGGAGGACATCATGTCTATTAAAAACAAAGCCCGCATTGTCGCAAGTCTAACCGTAGGCGGTTTCATTGCCCTCATTTTTCTTGCTGTTGGATGCAAGGGGGAGTACGGGGTTATCGAAGAGGAACGCGTTACGTTCGCGCCGGCGCAAACGGTAGCACTGGATGCTACGCCGGCAGATATTGAGCCGACCCAAACAGGCGTAACGCCAGTCCCTGTAGAAAATATTTCGGCTGCGCTTGATGGCAAAGAAGGTGGGGCACTTATCGCGACCGTCGACACCACACGCAAAGTAACCTACAAGGAAGCGGAAGCTGCGTTTAGAGAGAGAAATTATGCCGAAGCTACCGAGCTTTTTACCCGGTATACGCAACGCAAACCCGAAAATGCCTGGGGATATTATATGCTTGGCCTGTCGGCAAAACGGGCCGGCGATCTTGAGAAATCAGTACAGGCGTTGCAAAAAGCAGCGTCAATAGATCCGCAGCACCTCAAAAGCTGGGTAAACCTTGGGCGGACACATATGGCCTTAAATCAGCCAAATGAGAGCCTGGCAGCAGTTGAAAAGGCCCTGGTTATTGATCCATCTGCCCGCGATGCGTATCGCATCAAAGGCCGCGCACACCATCAGTTGGGTGAGCTGCCAGAGGCAGAACTGGCCTACAAGCAAGCACTTGCGCTCAATGACCGAGATGCGTGGTCAATGAACAACCTGGCTTTTGTAATGATCGGCCAGCGCAAGTTTGACGATGCCCTGCCGTTACTGGCTCGCGCCATCGAAATCAATGATCAAGTAGCTGTGTTTCACAACAACCTGGGCATGGTACTCGAAAATAAAGGCTATTTCAGGGCGTCAGAAAAAGCTTATGAATCAGCTGTGGCGCTAGATGAAGGGTACACGCGTGCTGTGACTAACAAGGCACGTGTTGCAGGTATTACCGAAGCCAATTCAGCCGGCGACCCAGATTTTGCTGCACTGGCCCAACGGGCTGCATCGGCCATCAAATCCTGGGAGTCCATTTCTGCACAGGGCGGTCAATAGTCTCCGATGTATACTGATCTTGCTGTTTAGAATTTTAATCATACGCAAGGCAAGGGTTCTTTCATGTTCGCATGATTGAATCCTTGCTGTCTAGATATCAGATTTGATGAACAACAGAAACAGCTGGCACCTGACGTGCGCCCTTTTTCTTCCTTTGTCTTACTTTATTTTAGCCTTTGCTAGTGGCCGTGTAATGCCGGCGATTGTAGATCCTCCGCTATGTGAGGTCTATGATGTAGAGGTTGTTGATATGTATGGCAATCTTACAAGTGGTAAACTGCAAACTACAACAGACGCGTATGGTGGGCATACACCCGGTACGCTCGATAGACAGACTGTCCTGACAAATAAGACAGCCTCCGGCCCGGAGTTGGATACCCTTCGGATATATCCTGTTGTGCACATGGTCGAGGTCCCGAAGGGGTTCAGATTTGTCATACTGCCTTCGGATTCATTGCAAAAGATAGCAATGGATAATGTGGAAGACATTCGTATCGAGAACTCATACGGTTGTGCACAGGATAGTAGCTATCAACACGTGTTTCCTCAGGGTATTTATCAGCTTCCGTTTGAGAGTATAAGGGCGGTGCAGAATAATCAGCTTCGCGTTGCTTTTCAGGACATCGACGTAAAATGCTGGTTTGTGCTTAACGAAGAGAACAGGGCGCAAGAGCTACTCAAAAATACATTTGACCGGATTAGGACAAGAACAACATGGTATTCTGAACACCGCGCAGCCAACGAAGAGCTATGGGAAACAGAAGGGCTTGCCCTGATATGCCATCCTCTCCTGTGGTGATAAGTTACTGGGTACAGCGTCAACTGATGCGTGTACCTGTGGTGGATATCGTTAGGGAATTATTTGTGCGTCTACAACAACGTATTTAATTTTCTCGCGTTGCCAGGTATAGGTGATATGAATGCTGCCATCTGCTGCCTGTACCATGGCCGGGTAGGAATATTCGCCGGCAGCGTGCTCGAGCAACGCCACAGATTTCCACTGCTTGCCGTCTTTCGAGACCGCAAGGCCTAGCTTCTCCCTTCCTTCGCGGGTCGGATTGTAAATGAGGAGGAATCGACCATCCTGGAGCCTGAGTGCATCAATGCCGGCACTTGGGTTTGGCAGGGTCGTTTCCTGCATCGCATCCCAAGTGATGCCGCCATCTTTAGACCAGGCTTCTGTTACCACACCCTGCACCGATCGACATAAAATCTGCAACCTTGTTGGACTATGGGCGAGAATGGTTGGTTGAATGGCGCCAAATTGTTCGGGGTCATTCAGGTCGTTTACAACTTCCCACGAGGTAGAATCAGCGAGGTATTCAAGCGTCCACATATTGTCTGCACGCGGATTGCGTAGGCGTTCCATGTGAACCACCCAACCATCGTGCTCCGTACTGGAGCCGGCGAGTAGCGAACTGTCTGCCATCAATACGGGTTTTGCCCGGATTGGCCCCAGGATCCCATCGGGGAGTCGCGTTTCTTCAGACCACGTTTCGCCATTGTCAACTGATGTACGCACCAACCCCCACCATTCGCTTGGACTTGGGCCGGCTTTGTAAAAAAGCAGCAGAGGCCCATTATCCGGAGCTTGAAACAGTACAGGATTCCATGTTGGATAACGCGTGCCATCGGGTTGCATACCATTGGCTACTTCAACAGGAGGTGTCCACCCAGATGCTGTTTCACTCGAAAACCAGATGCCAACGTCCGGGTCTCGTTCTGCTGTTCCGCCAAACCAGGCAGCCGCCATTCCCGCCGGGGTTTCAACAATGGTTGAGGCATGGGCTGAGGGGAAAGGAGCCTCATCATAAATGAAAGAGGCACTTGTGACAAGCCTGGCGAGTTTTGGTTGTGACCAGGTGGCATCGGACGTGTCTTTGTTGCATCCGGCGAATACGAACACCATACTTGCGAGTAAAATGGAGGCGTATCGGATATTCATAGGGCAGTAGGCAGGTGAACAGAGCTTGCACAATTATAAAAAGGCTGGCTATTAAAAGAAAATTGCCCCGCCAGGGGTGCTTGTCTTTAATTGTTGTTGAAGCGCGTATTTAATTGGTAAGCAATAGTATATTGTGCGCAACCTTAATTAAATCGTGATCAGATTATGTACGCTGCGCTACTGGGAACGCACTCCTGGGTTCGTTGGATTTTGTTGATTAGCATGGTCCTGATTCTATTCAGGAGTTTTGGAGGAATGAAGAAAGGAACGTATACGGGGGTTGATAAGAACGCTGCGCTTGTGCTCTTCTGGGCATTGAATATTCAATTCATCCTCGGACTTGCCCTATATTTTGTTTTTAGTCCGATCACGCAGGCTGCGTTTGGTAACATGTCAGAAGCAATGGCTGACTCTTCGCTTCGCTTTTTTGTAGTTGAACACTTTGTAGCCATGTTTCTGGCGATCGCTGTTGGACATGTAGGGATTGCGCGCGCAAAACGAGAGCAAGATCCAGCGAGAAAACACAAACTTCTGCTGATTTGGATTGGGCTTTGTCTGCTGATTGTGATTGCCGGCATTCCCTGGCCATTCCTGCCTTACGGACGCGGCTTGTTCTTCTTTTAGGCAAAACGGACGTGTAACTGGCGTAGGCATTGATGCGTAGGCAGCTGGGTATGCTGTTTCCACACAACCCGTTGAGGCTTATGTCCATCTTTCCCGCTCCCCTGGTCCGGCAATCCCTTTTACTGTTTTTTGCATTGTTGCTGGTGGGGCCGGCTGCTGCGCAAAAGAAAGCAACGCAAATCGACAGGTTGGTTGCAGCCTATCACGATTACGGCATCTTTAACGGGACGGTCCTGGTTGCTGAAAAGGGCAAGGTACTCTTCAAGAAGGGCTATGGCATGGCCAATATGGAATGGGACATGCCCAATGAGGCAGATACCCGTTTTAGATTGGGATCGATCACAAAGCAATTCACGGCTGCGTTAATTCTCCAACTGGAGGCAGAAGGCAAGCTCTCAACTGCTGATTATATCAGCAAGCATCTACCCGATTACCCGGGTGCTGTTGCTGATAAGGTGACCATCCATCATTTGCTTGTTCATACTTCGGGTATCCCAAGCTACACAGGCCTGCCCGAATTCTTCAATGAAAAAAGCAGAGATCCATACACACCTGACGAGTTCATAGAAGTTTTCTCCACGCTGCCCCTCGAGTTTGAGCCGGGTTCAACGTGGCGCTATAATAACTCCGGATATTTCTTGCTTGGCGTGATTGCCGAGAAGGTGACCGGGATGTCGTATGCAGATGCGCTACAAGCTTATATTTTTGAGCCGCTGGGAATGGCACATTCCGGGTATGATACCCACGCAGCGATCCTGAAAAAACGGGCTACTGGGTATGAACGCGGCGCAGCGGGATATATTACCGCTCCTTATCTGGATATGTCGCTGCCCTATGCTGCCGGCTCACTGTATTCAACCGTAGAAGACCTGTTTCTTTGGGATCGTGCGCTGTCCAAAGATAAGCTACTGTCAGTGGACCTGAAGGAGAAAATGTTTACACCGTATATGAATGATTACGGTTACGGCTGGTTCATTGATGACGACCGGGCATTTGGTGACGGGTCCAAAGAATCGGTTATTATTGGTCACGGAGGCGGGATAAATGGCTTCAACACAATACTGGAGCGTGCACCAGAAGAGGGCCACCTTGTTGTATTGCTGAATAATACCGGCGGGACGGTCCTGGGATCTATTAGCAAGGGTATTTTTGACATTCTGTATGGTTTTGATGCTGAGTTGCCGAAAAAACCAATCGTCATGGAAATGTCGAAGTTGATTGAATCCAAAGGTATCGAGGCCGCCGTTAATCGATATAACCGATTGTACGCTGAGCAGCAAGACGCATACGATTTTTCGGAGCAGGGGATGAATGGCCTGGGCTACGCATTGTTGCAGCAAGACAAGGTCGACGCAGCTGTGGCGATGTTTACGCTCAACACTGAAACCTATCCCGACGCGTTCAACACCTGGGACAGCCTGGGTGAGGCCTATATGGAACGTGGTGACCACGAAAAAGCTATTGCCCATTACGAGAAATCGCTGACGTTGAACCCACGCAATGAGAATGCAAAAGAGAAGTTGGCGGAGATGGGTGTTGAAGTTGATGAATCGCTGGGCCAGGAGATTGAAGTAGCACCAGAAATACTGGCCAGCTATGTGGGGACGTACGAAATTAATCCGGGGTTCGAGCTTACGATTACCCTGGAAGGGGCACAACTGTATGCCCAGGCTACGGGGCAACCGAGGCTCGAAATATTTGCGCAGTCTGAAGTTCGCTTTTTCCTGAAAGTTGTGCAGGCTGAACTGGAGTTTCGCGTTGCAGAAGACGGGATTGCCGACCAGGTGACCTTGTATCAAGGGGGGCGAGAAGCGCCGGCCAAGCGCGTTAAATAACCCTGTTTCGCGATATATCTTACTCGCTTTCGATATCTGTCTCGCGATAGGTGAAAATGCGATCATCATCGATAAGATGTGATCGCATTTTTAGTGTCTGGTTACAACGCGCGATACGCCCGTTGTGGGTCCAAGTGCATTCAGGCAATTTCAATTCCTCAACTACAAAATATTAAGGAGCTCTTACCAATAGAGCAGTACATTTGAGGGTTTGTTTACAGTATATTAACACCTCGTTAGTCCCCATTCAGGTCTGGCTTGAAGATAAAACACCACCAACGACCTTTAGTGTACGAGGCGCTGCGCCCGGGTATATGAGCCGCCAAGTCATATTGCCGGCCCAGCGCGATTGATTTATGGGAAAATCGATATACAGTTTGCTCATCCTGGTAGCACTTGCTACTGGCTTTTTTTTGCTTCCGGAGACGGTCAGGTATACCGTTGATCTACGCGGCGAAATACTACCCGTAAAGGAGTGGATGCTGGTGCGGGATGGTAACGGCACACTAAACGGAAGTATTCTCGACCATCGCGAGGGTGCTACAGAGTCTTACAGCGTGAAACGGTTTGAACGCGGGGATAATATGCAGTTTCGACTACACCCTGCAGCACAAACGGCAACCCATATTGCAGCCGGCGATACCATCGGTCAGCTTTATTCGAACGATGCCATGCGCCAGATTGCCGAATTAACGGGAGATTTGGGTAGCCGGCTGGCCGCTTTGCGTTTTGCCCAGGCTGGAGACAAGCCGGCGCTCGTAGAACGCGCCCGTAAAGAACTGGAACGCGCAGAGGCACGACTTGAAGGCCATCGCAACGTCATGGCCCGCACCGAAACCCTGTATACCCAGCAATTGATTTCTGCGCAGGAGCTTGAAGCAGTCAGGAGCCAGGACCTGGTGTACAAAGCTGATGTCGCCATTGCGCAGGCACTGCTTGATGCGCGGGAAACAGGGGAAAGCCAGGAGCGACTTGCTGTATCTGAAGCAAAGGTTCGCGAGCTGCAAGGTCAATTAGATGTCTTACAAACCCGTATCGATCAATTCACCATTACAGCACCCTTTGCTGGCGAAGTAGCACGATACCCATATAGCGACACCCTCTTTGTGCTCCGCGATCCTACGGCGTTTGTTGTAATTATGCCTGTGGAGTCAGCAGATCATCACCTCATACAGCCAGATCAGGACGTCCATTTTCGGGTGCCTGGCATCGAAGATGCTGTTGTGGGGACGGTATACCGAAGTGGCAACACGGTTCACCAGCTTAATAACCAGCAGGTGCTTATTGCTACCGCCGTTATTTCTGAGCCTGTGGCAGGGTTACACCCCGGTATGATGGTAGATGCTGCTGTAGAAGCCGGCAGCCTTGGGTTGATGGATTATATCAAACGCATGCTTAACTAAACCGTCATGCGTAATGAGCTCAAATACCTGGTACCCAGCATACTGTTGGATGAATTGCGCAACGTTATCACCCACTTTGCAAAACCGGATAAGTATAGCAAGCTGAGAGGAACGCGCGGGTACACCATTCGCAGCATCTATCTTGATACGCCTTCGCTCGATTTCTACATCGAAAAGATTGAAGGCTATGAAAAACGCCGAAAATTACGCATTCGCGGGTACAACGAAGGCACGCTAAATGAAAGTCCGGTCTTCCTCGAAATCAAGCGGAAAGAGGGCGCGAAGATTGAAAAACAGCGCGTTCAGGTGCCATACCTTGCTGCTGCCAGCTTGCTCGATTGCGCTGATCCCCTTGGTTCAATTGTGCCGTTAATGCCTTCTCCACAGGCGGATGCTGATATGCGGGCCTTCCTGTTTCATGCGCGAAAAAGACCCATGCGGCCGATTAATCTGGTGGTTTATGAGCGAGAAGCTTTTGAAGGCCATGCGGAAGAATCTTTGCGGCTGACATTGGACAAGAACCTGCGCGCCGGCCTGTATCCTGCAATGGATGGTTTGTATGAAGAGAAGGGCCTGTACGACGTAGTACCAGGCCATTTTATTTTAGAGGTCAAATTCGACCACTTCTATCCCGTTTGGCTGCGCCCGTTCTTGAGCCGGCATCAGCTAAAAAAACAAGCTTTGTCAAAGTATGTCATGGCCATTGACCGATTCGATTTGACGATTGGGCGGCGTGATCAAACGATTGTCAGTCAACCCACCGATATTGCGGTGCCATTACACACCCTTACCCCACTGTCCTGACCATAAACGTAGATGCTGGATAACTTTACTCAGGTCATGAATCCACAAGTAACCGCCGGCCAGATAATATTGGGGCTTGGGGTGGCTTTTTTGTGTGGATTCATCATCACCTATTTTTATAAGTGGGCGTACCGCGGTTCAAATTATACACCTTCGTATGTGCGTTCGCTACTCTACCTGACGTTGATTGCTGCGATGATCATCATGGTCATTGGCAATAACCTCGCGCGGGCGTTTGGGTTAGTAGGAGCCATGTCAATTATACGGTTTCGAACGGCGCTGAAAGATACACAGGATATTGTATTTGTATTCTTTTCACTGGCTGTCGGGTTGGCAGCCGGCGTGGGCATGTACGGCCTTGCACTTGGGGGGACTCTGGCTGTCGGACTCGTCATTCTGATTACGTCTAGAACGAACTTTGCTGCCCTAAATCGTAAAAGTTACCTCGTCCAATTCACTTTCGACGATACGCCGGCAGCCAATGAAAACGCTGCGGCATCGGGCAATGAGGCACCTTACCTGGACGTTTTTAATCGATATGCCCGTAAACATCGCCTGGTTAACCTGCGCACTGCTGAGGGCAGCGACACCCTTGATCTGACCTATTACGTCTTCCTGAAAGACCCCAAAGAGGCAGAAGCTTTAACTCGCGCGCTGGGTGATATTGCGCAAGTTTCTCGTGTAAATGTTTTCTATGACGAGGCGATGAACTAACCTTTCTTCTCCGCCATGATCGCATGTGAGGTGTTGCAGTGATAGGCTGCGTTTTCAAGCAGAGGTCCTAAAACCAAACAACCCCTAACCACTTGCAAATATCAAGGAGTTAGGGGTTTTATCTATGTGCCCGGGACTGGAATCGAACCAGCACGGCCTTGCGGCCACCGCCCCCTCAAGACGGCGCGTCTACCAATTCCGCCACCCGGGCAAGGGGATATCTGAAGTGCCGAATGTCGAATGCCGAGTTTCGAATCAAAGAATTCGGCACTCGGCATTCGTAATTCGACATTTCTTGTGATTCCGCCAGGGTTCGAACCTGGGACCCTCTGATTAAAAGTCAG
>JBCCIM010000019.1 GCA_039111535.1 Bacteroidota bacterium
GGGGGAGAGCGGCACAGGCAAAGAACTGGTTGCGCGAGCGATTCACTACAATGGGCACCGCAAAGACAAACCCTTTCTCGCACTTTTCTGCGGCTCACTGCCAGACGCATTGCTCGAAAGCGAGCTATTTGGCTACAAAAAAGGAGCTTTCACTGGCGCATCAGCTGACAAACCCGGTTTATTCGAGGCAGCAGATGGCGGCACGCTGTTCCTCGACGAAGTAGCTGACCTGAGTCCGTCCATTCAAACCGCGCTCCTGCGTGTATTGCAAGAAGGAGAAGTAAAACGCATTGGTGAAAACCACGTGCGCCATGTTGATGTCCGTATTATCTCAGCATCCAATAAATTGCTGACCGATTTGGTTGAAGAAGGCGCATTCAGGGAAGACCTCTTTTACAGGCTCAACACCATCACCCTTGTCACACCACCCCTCAGAGAACGAGGTGAAGACATTGTATTGTTAGCACACCATTTTCTAGACAAATATGCCACAGGCACCCGGTCTTATGTAAAAGGATTTGAACAAGAGGCAATTCAAGCCCTGAAATCTTATCACTGGCCTGGCAACGTGCGTGAATTGCAGAATTCCATAGAGCGCGCTGTTGTGCTGGCTACCGGTGAAATGATCAACAGCACTGACCTGAGTTTGCCAGCCCTTTCAGGGCCGCTCGACAAAAAATACCAGCCGACAACCTATGCCGGCAAAACTTTGAAAGCGATCGAAAAAGAAGTTGTTTTGCAAACACTGGAAGAATGTGAGCACAACGTCTCAAAAACGGCGCGTACCCTTGATGTATCGCGTAGCTGGTTACACTACAGGCTAAAGGAATGGGAAATCACAAATCCATAGGTGGTGTCACACCGTTCCTTAAAATCCAGGAAGGCACCTGGGCCGGCGTATTCAAAGCTCATGATGCGTCGCTGGACAGGTACGTCCTGTTGAAAGTGCTACACGACCGCTTCCGGCACAACGCTTCCCTCGTAAGCCAGTTTGAACAGGAAGCCCGTCTGATGGCCAAAGTACAGCACCCCAATGTTGTTCAAATACTCGCGTACGGCGAAGATCAAAACCGGGTATACCTCACAACCGCCTTTATTGAAGGCTTTTCGCTGCAACAAATACTTGCATCCCACGGCAAACTACCCGCACCCGTGGCCTTGCATGTTGTAGCAGACATGGCGCGTGGCCTCCAGGCGGCTCATACCCAGCAAATTTTGCACAGGGATCTCAAGCCGGCCAACGTATTAATCGCCCACGATGGCCAGGTAAAACTGACTGACTTTGGGCTCGCCACCCTCAAGCAAACGGATACAGACACACAAAACCCTGCCCTGGCCGGCACACCGGCGTACCTCGCGCCTGAATGCATAACAGAAGGCCGACCGACGACAAAAAGTGACCTGTTTGCGCTCGGTGCTACCCTTTTTGAAATGCTCGCCGGCAAAGCTGCATTCCGTGGCGCAGATAGCCGCGCCCTTTTTGACAGCCTGTTGCACTATGATCCAGTACCCGCGCTCAGAGCGGATCCCGCGCTACCGGCTGACCTTGTTAATTTGTGCGCCTCCCTACTCGATAAATCACCAGCACAGCGGCCAGCTGATGCAGCTTCCGTTGTAGAGCAAGCGGAAGCGTTAAAAGGATGCTATACCAACTTCGAGGGCCAGAAAACGGTGCAACGGTTCCTGGAAGTGCCTGAGGACTACGTAGCTCCAGCACTGGTAACGCAGGCACCGGAAGCCCCGAATAAATCGACCCCCGGGCCTGCACCTTTTACCTCAAAAACAGCAGATCGAGCCACAGACCGTTTAGCTGAAAGCCGCAAACAAAGCGGTACACCTGGATTCAAATGGGCCGTAATTGCCACTGCCTTACTACTGGCTGGTCTTATCGTTTTTCAAGGATGGAGTGCATTTAATACCTCAACGCCAACGGGTTCTGCGCCAGAAACTTCGCCTCTCCCCCCCATGTCAACTGACACGGAAGTTGTCGACACCAACATCGATGCGCAGCCACTCCCTGAAAATCCAAGGGCGCAACAACCAAATACAGCACAACACAAATCCGAAACGCCGGCAATATTACCGGCACCTGAACCAGTAGAAGATCCTGTTGTCCAATCGGGCAGCGATGCGTCAAGCGTAAAAACAGAAGTATCTTCGCTACAGCCTGTTTTTTTCACTACGGATAGCCTGCTGCAAACTGAAACCGTACCCCCAAAGCCCGGAAACCTGACAGTCCTCTGTACACCGTGGTGCAATGTTTTAATGGATGGCATCAACATAGGCACCGCCCCCCCGGCCATCAGCCATACGACCACACCGGGTTCATATGCATTGGCGCTTGTCAATCCACATTACCCGACCTACTCGCGTCAGGTAACCCTTGCGCCGGGACAACAGGATACGGTTCGGTTGTCTTTCAAAGATTTTGTGGCCTCCGTGGACCTGGAAGTTCTCCCCTGGGCAGAAGTGTTTATCGACTCTGTTGCCTATGGCACATTGCCGCCAAATAAAACCGTTTTACTTGCACCGGGCACCCATTCAATCACGTTGAAAAACGACGAATTGGGGGAATGGCAGGGGGAATTGATTGTGACTGCGGGCGAAAAACGCCGGCAGCCTTATAACTTGCGTGAACTGATCAACAACTAAAATTGGTACGTCCATTGCAAAACATAAAATTCCACCATTTAAGTCGTAATAAGCGACCATTATTTGTACACCTGTGATAGTAAATCGTCACATAACATCTATCGGACGCGTATGCTGCGCCCTGTTGTTAGCCTGCCTCATGGCGACTAATGCATTTGCAGATGATCCACGGTCCTGGCAACGCAGGGCGCCTATCCCTGAAGCACGTTCCGGGGTAAGCGCCGTTGTACTAGACAACCAGGTGTATGTGATAGGTGGCAGAAATGAAGCAGGTCAGATTCTGAACACGGTAAGTCGCTACGATCCAGCAAACGATACGTGGACAACCGTACAGCCCATGACACAAGCCCGCTTCAATGCCGCAGCCGTTGTGCATAACAATAAAATTTACGTAATGGGAGGCCGTGGCAACAGCAGCGCTGTGTTGGACAAAGCAGAAGTATTTGACCCGGTTGCGCAGACCTGGACTGACATCAGTAACCTGCGCGAAAGCCGAGAAGGACTTGCCGCTTTTGTGCAGGACAACACCCTGTATGTAGCTGGAGGCTCCAATGGCAATGCGCAAATCCTGAACACTGTCGAATATTTTGACGAGGCTGGAAATACCTGGCGCGACTTCTCAGCCTGGAATCTCGACGTTGCCCGGGCTTCGTTTTCGGCCCTTACGTTTGCCGATTCTGTCTATACCTTTGGTGGCTTCAGCACTTTCGGCCCGCTCAACCAGGTGCAGCGGTATCACCCGGCAAGTGGTGTTACATCTTTAGCGCCTTTTATGCCGGCACGCGGCGGGTTGACTGCCGCACCGCTTGACGACGCCATCTACGTGATGGGTGGCCGCATGAGTGATAATGATGTAGTTGATATCGTAAACCGGTTTATCCCGGCAGAAAACCGATGGGAGCTCGCGGCACCTCTACTCGAGGCACGGGAAAACGCGGCAGCCGTATTTGCCGACAACCAGCTGTTTGTATTTGGTGGCGAAGATGCTGCGGGGAATATCCTTGCAAGCGTTGAAGCGTTTGATGTCATTGCAGCCCCCATCGCAAACAACGATGCCATCAGTACATTGGAAGACACTGCAGTGGTTGTTGATGTACTGCGCAACGATACAGATCCTGCCGGCAGTCCGCTAAACATCAGCGGGTTTACGCAACCGCTTCAAGGAACGGTGACGCAGGTCGACAACCAGTCGTTCAGGTATGAACCTGCTGATGATTTCAACGGACTGGATCTCTTCTCGTACACCATACAAAACGCCGCAGGTGCAGCTGCACTGGCTACCGTACAAATTACCGTTACCCCCGTAAACGATGCCCCACAGGTACGTACAGATCCGGTTACCGGCATACTCACCGAAACAGCCTACGTTTATGAAATTTCGGCATCTGATGCAGAAGGGGACGCCATCACCATTACCGTTAACCCACTGCCTGACTGGCTGACTTTCCTGGATCGCGGAGATGGTTCAGCAGCGCTCTCTGGCACGCCGGCGCCTGCAGATGCCGGAACAGTGCCAATTGTCCTGACTTTTTCAGATGGACAGGATAATAGCACCCAGAATTTTGACCTGCTGGTGGTGACTGCGCTGCCAGCAATCCCGATTCTCACCTTTCCCGCAAACGAAACTACTGTTGACACTACGCCTGTCGCTTTTACCTGGATAGGGTCAGACAATGCACAGTACCGGTTCCAGCTTGCCAGCAACGAAGCATTCAATGACATTCTCGTAGACTCTACCCTGACATCACCCGAAGTCACCCTTTTTCCACCAGATGGCAGTAAATTCTGGCGAGTTCGCGCCTTTAATGCAGCCGGCACCAGCGACTGGTCAGCTACTTTTTCCTTTGGCTTTGTAAGCACAGTCGGTGTTGATGATGAACTGCCGGCGATCCCCTTTGCCCTTGCGCCAGCCTACCCTAATCCGTTCATCACACAGGTAACCATTCCGTTTCAACTGGAGCTGCCGGCAGACCTTGTTTCTGTTGCCATTTACACCCTCGCCGGACAGGAGATCAGGCAACTGCTACAACACCCACTGCCGGCAGGCAGCCACCAGATATCCTGGGATGGCCTGGATAACCAGGCACGCAGCGTTGCCAGTGGTCGTTATCTCGTTGTGCTCAAAGTCCAGGGTACCCTCCAATCTCAGGTCTTGTTGCTTGTGCGCTGATTGATGAGCCGCCGCATCCGACATATCACCCTTTTGCTGCTTTGCTTTGCCGGCTTCGTTGTAGACGGATTTGTTGTAAACTGCATGGCACAACAGTCAAATGAAGCAGTGATTCGCGATATAAAGGGGGCTTATGAAAGCCTTGATTTCTCGGTTGCAGAAGCAAGGATAGAAGCTGCGCTGGAAGGGTTTGATCGCTTTACCCCCGCAGAACTGGGTGAAATATACACCGTCTACGCGCTGATTCTTTTCACCAGGAATGACCAGGCCGGCACCCGGAAACAACTGGCGCTTGCCCTCCAGGTTAACCCCGCCCTACAGCTTTCCCCACAGGATACACCGCCACAGGTTATTGATATTCTGGATGAACTCATCACCCTCCGGAATACAGCCAGTCCGGCTGAGACCGAGTTGCGGTACCTCGTTATAGAAGACGTGAGACCTGCCGCTGTTATGCGCTCCATGATTCTGCCCGGATGGGGGCAATTGCACAAAAATGAGCGGACAAAAGGAATTGCACTGATGTCGGCTTGGGGCGTTAGCGCTGCCGGCGCATTGCTTTCGCATACGCGCAGACAACAGGCTGAAGAGGACTACCTTGCCGCCTTAACACCTGCTGACATCGAAGACCGGTACAGCACGTTCAACCAATGGCACAAAACCCGTAACAATTTGATCGTGGCGGCTGCCGGCATCTGGGTTTTTAGTTATGTAGATGCTCTACTAAAAAGACCAGCCGCTGGTAAACAATCGCCTGTCCGGTTGACCTACACTCCAGCACCCAACCAGCATAACCTCACCTTGCGTTACAGTTTTTAAAAGTGGTGGGAACAGGTCGTGAACCTTAATAGGGATACCTGCACGCTCAGATCCTTCGCGCGGCTCGGGATGCCATGTGGAGAAACTGCGCAGGCCCTTGTAATTCAACACTCGGCATTCAACACTCGGCAATCAACCCTCGACACCCTGGCGCGCCGTGACGACAGTAACATACAAACCCATCTTAGCCACCGGTAGTCATATCGGGTATTTTGTGTACTATCAAGTAAATAGCCAAGGAACTAGTCCATCCCAATGAGTACGAGCCCTTCATTTGAAGAGTACTGCAAGCGCCTTAACGCCTCCGACCGGAGTGCTTTTGGCGACCTGTTCAGGCTCCTCCGTGCAGAGCTCATCCGGTATGTACACCGCATTGTTAAAGACGAGGCGCTCGCGCACGATCTTATTCAGGATGTATTTATTTCCCTCTGGGGGCTCAGGACCTCCCTGGACCCTTCCCGCTCACTTAAAGCATATATCTATCAGATGGCAAAGAATCGTGCCATACGACATCTGCGAGATGAGCGGATCCATGATGAAAAACACAAAATCATCAAGCAACAATCGTCTAACAAAGTCCCGAAAAGGGAGCAACCAGACGCTATGGTTGATGTGCGTACGCTTTCAACACGATTGAAAGCCTGGATAGAGGAATTGCCGGATAGACAACGGGAAGCCATATTGCTTAGCCGTTTCCAAGGTCTGAGTCATCGCGAAATAGCCGACATTATGGCGATTTCGCCGCGTACAGTGAACAATCACATTATGCGGGCCCTGACCCATTTACAACACCGTATTGAAGCATTTGAACCTTCATTGCTTGAGTTATGAGTACGCCAAGTCATTCATCTTTACCTCCCGAGTTGCAGGATGACCTGCAGCAGAAGACTCCTGATGAGCAGGCGCGCATTAAGCGTGTATGGCAATTGCTTGGGCATCTGGAAGAAGATGACTCCGTCCAGTCAGGCCTTATTCCGGATACAGAAGCTGCCCTGCAAGATATCGAACGTTCCCTGGATTCAGGAGAAAGCACGCCGGCCCCAGTTGGTCTGGGCAAACGCGCACGTCGTGCCCCGGATCGTCAGTCGCTTTCCGGCGCAACAAACCCCAAAGAACGGGCGATGCAATGGACTACGATGAGCGCTGCTGTTACACTGGCGCTCTTTGCCTGCATGATCTGGTTCTGGCGTATACCCGTCGTTGTGCAAGCGCCGCTCGGCGAACAGGTAACAACCGTTCTCCCCGACCAGTCTGTAATCACACTCAACAGCGGTTCACGGATTGAATATGCCCGCCGCTTTGAATCATGGCCATTAATCTCAACAACAAAACGACGCGTTTACCTGCAAGGCGAAGCCTTTTTTGAAGTTGAAGAAATGGATGTCCCGTTTGTTGTAGAGTCATTTAATGCACAGGTCCGCGTGCTTGGCACCAGCTTCAATGTGTGGGCCCGCGAACACGACGCAACCCCTGAAACGCGCGTAGCCCTGAAAACAGGCACCGTGCTCGTTACAAGCCATCAAGACGAAGCCCCTCTTGACACCCTCGCTGCAGCCGGCGACATGGCCCGCGTTGTTACCCGGCCCAACGGCCGCATTGAAACCGTCGCCTCCCGCGTTCCTGTTGAACAGGCAGATGCGTGGCGTTCCAATGGCTTTGCCATTCAGGATTTGTCCATTGCTTCCATTGTTGCCGAAATCGAGCGCAGATATGTCATGGACATTACGCTTGACCCCACCATAGATGCTGAGCACAAACTAAACCTGTTTGTCAAAGACCCGACGCCGGCTGAACTGCTTGAGTCAATCTGCCTGTCGGTACAATGTCAATTCAGAGAAACCAGCAATGGGTTCAGTATTTTCACGCCCCCATCGGGTAATTCCCAGCCCCCAACACCCTAAGCTGGAAACTGTAATCCGTTTTCGGGATACATGCTATACAAGGATTTCCCCGGCAACTTTTAGCCTGGCGGCTTCTCCTTTCTTTGTGTCCTGTTACCGCCTATGATCCCTTTCTTACGATATATCTGCTTTGCTGTACTTTTCCTGGTTTTTGCTGCCGCCCCAGCAGACCAGGTTTTTGCGCAATCAGGAGGCACGTACAGCTTGCTGTTGCGCGGTGTATCGATGGAAGAAGCACTTGAAACCCTGGTGGCACAGACACAGCTCGATCTTGTTGTCTCCAGTGAGCTCATCAAAGACAAGCAGGTTTTTTGCTCAAAAAAAGACGCACAACCAGAAGCCCTGCTGCAGTGCATACTAAGAGACTCCGGCCTGGATTACATCCGCTCCTCTTCTGGGACTTACATTTTGATCGAAGCCATCCAGCAAGCCCCGCTATTTGGCGACCTTGCCGGCAGTATTACAGACCTGGAAACGGGCATGCCGCTGCCTTATGCCAATGTATTACTGGCAGATGGCTCATCGGGTACAACAACAAACCAGGATGGCTTTTTCAGCTTCAAGTCGCTCATATCAGGACTCCAGCGCGTTGTTGTTACCTACGTCGGATATGAAACGACCATGGACAGTATCTGGGTACAACCGGGTGCAAAAAGCCGCATCAACATTGAACTCCAATCCAGCGCGCTGTCTGTTGGCCCCATCGTAATCGATGGCCTCGAGCAGCGCATCCCCTCACAGGACCTCGGCAATCCAACCCTTGATGGCAACAGCATGGTTGGGATGTCGGCCCACGGTACCCCCGATGTTATGCGCGGCGCCAGTAAACTGGCCGGCGTATCTATCCTGCAGCCACTTGCCGGTGTGCAGATTCAAGGCGGGATCAGCAATGAACATGTAACCTTGCTGGACGGCGCACCCGTAAGAGATCCTGTAGCACTGGGCCGCTACCTGGGTGCATTTAGCCCGCTTGCCATTAAGCGCATGACGGTTCACAAAGCCGGCTATGGTGCCCGGTATGGAAGCCATCTAACAGGATTTGTTGCCATTGACCAGGATTTGCACCCAACGGATCGTTACAGCGCCACTTTTATGCTCGACCCGGTTAGTGCAAACGGACAAGTAAAAGGCCGCTTCAACCTTAATGAGGCGCGTGAAGGCTTGTTCATGGTTGCGGCAAGAACGAGCAACTGGAATTTATATCAAGACCGAGGGATCCAGGCGCTACTGGAAAACTGGAGTGGTATTGATCCTTTTCTGACCAGTTTGTGGACGGGAGAATCCGTAGCGCCGACAACCCTCACAACCCATACACAAACACCGCTGATTGCCTTTTCAGATTTACACTTTGCCTCACGCATCAAGCTCTCGCCCTACCAGAATTTGCACGCATCGCTTTATCGGGCCAGCAACCGCATTGCCTCTGACCTCGTTGTCACAAACGACTTACTCCAGGTTGGCAACGACCTTTTTGTGATCACGTCTGACCGGTATAGCTGGCTGAACTGGGCCGGCCAACTCAAACACAGTTGGCTGCTTGGCAATCAGTCAGCCCTTTCAACGCAGATTAAAGGAAGCTGGCATGACTCCCGCTACAGCTACCGCGCATCGAACGACTTTATCGAAGACCAGCCTTCTACGCAACTTGTAGACCTCAAAGCCCTGGATCTCAAAAGCACCCTCGCTGATGCACTCTCCTCTTCGGAACGCAATTTCATACGCGAATTAACCGTCAGCTCGACCCTATCACACAGCTTCTCCCCTTTTCATCATACCGATGTCGGGGTTGAGTTTACCCATGTAGATACAGAGTTTGATTTCCGTAACGCTTTTGTTGCCCCCCTCGTCCATCACATTTCAACAACCAATCTGGCTGCATTTGTGCACAACCAGATTGCGCTGAATGCCTATGCAACCGTTGAACCTGGTGTGCGGCTGACGTATCTGCCCATCCATAAAAAAGCATACCTTGAGCCCCGGCTTGCACTCCGGCTTGATGCAGTTAGTCCCTTGCTCGGCAATTATGCCATCAGGCTTGCCGGGGGTATGTATCGGCAGTACGTGAATCAGTACGACCTCACAAGTTTTGGTACCACATCCGCAGCGCCATCCATTCTGTTTTGGTTGCCGCTGGATGCCTCTCAATCCCCACCACTCGCCTCTCACCTTGCCGTGGAGATGCTGATTACCCCCGGGGTAAAATGGACCATCAGCGCGGAGTCCTTTATCAAATGGCAAGAAGTGCTAACCGTAGACTATGCCGGCTTGCAAGAACTTGAAGGGTCTGAATTGTCTCGCCCGCAAGATCAATTCATAAAACGGGCAGATGGTAGATCTTACGGCGCCAGCCTGCACGCAGCCCGCTCGGGCAACTGGCTTACCCTCAAGGCTGGCTACGACTACATTCTGTCAGAACAGCAATTCCCTAACCGATTCAACGATGAGCGCATCGCCGTCCCCTGGAATACGCCACATCAGGTGCGGCTGGACGCCAGTGCGCAGCTCAGCCCTTCTTTTTCTCTCGAAGCCAATTGGGTTAACCAGTGGGGCAAAAAATGGGCACTTCGGCGCGCCTACTACGATTTCCTGGCTTTCAGGCCTTTACCGCTCTCGCTTACACCGTTTGATTTGACATCGCCGCTGAACGACGAAACACCGCGCTATCAACGCCTTGATCTCGGTGCAACCGTACAAATCTCGTCCAATGCTGTGCGGTCTTCCATCCAGTTTTTCGTGTTGAATGTACTGGACAAGGAAAACGTGTTCGACCAGTTGCTCCAACCTGCAAGCCCCGCTGCACTTACCTCACCCCGGTCGCTACCAGGCCGGCAATTTACGCTTTCCTTCCGCGTAGACTATTAAGCGCCGTTCCCACCGTTAATTAGCCAGCAACTCGCTGAACCGCTCGGTTCTATAGTCAAAAATTCGATCAAGCGTTCGTCGAATAAAAACGGCGTTGGCAATCTGGCCAAAAACAAGAAATGGCGGCTCATAGGTTACTTCATCGGTAAACAGCACACCACCTTCTACTTCTTCTATTTTGTGGAAATGATACCAGAGCTTGTACGGACCAACCCGTTGCTCGTCTACAAAAGAATGGTTTGGTTTGATGTGTTTGATTTCAGAAATCCAGCGCTGGGCGCCAATCACTGGAATGGTTACCCGGTATTCTACGAGTAAACCATTGAACATCTGATCAGGGACATCAGAGATAATCTCAAAAGACAGGTCATCTGGCGTAATGAGATTAAGGTTTTCGGGCCGGCTGATAAAATTCCACGCTTTTTCTAGCGTCGTATCGACCAATAGTTCGCGTTTCAGGGTATACATACGTTCTCAATCTTGCAAGATTTATATAAAGCCGGCACTCCTCGGTCCGATGTCTAAATTATCAGCCCTACCGGTCTCTTTCTTTAACCGCTAAGCATCCGCAGTAACTACCCAATGACCAAACTGATTTTTCAATTCAGTAATGAACTCCGCACCATGGTCGACTTTGGCCTAGTTGTGCTGATCTGGCTGGTACAATTAATCATATATCCGAGCTTCCTCCATAGCCAGCCAGCTACATTTCAGGATTGGCATCAGGTGTACAGCTTCCGTATCTCATTGTTTGTGATCCCACTCATGTTTGCACAGGTTGGCCTGATAGGTTTTCAACTTTTTAATGCCCCGGGATGGCCCGTGTATGCCGCAGCGCTCCTGGTATTGCTGATCTGGATTTCCACATTTACCCAGGCGGTCCCGCTTCATAATCTTATCTCAGCCGGCCAGATTCAACCCGACACCCTCTCTTTACTTGTCAGCCGAAATTGGGTACGCACGGTGCTTTGGACAATCGTTTTTCTACTTGGCTGGGTCCGCACGTCTACCTGACAACCGCAATACCTCAACAAAAGCAAATCTTTTCTACAATCCTTTTGGTGATTTCCCCCAACCTCTCGTCTTGATAGATGTGAGTGCTTAGGCAATTCACATGCTCCATTACAATGACAATTTTATATAGAGGTCTTCCTATGGTCACCCTGATTCCTGCTACCCCCCCATTGCAAACCACAAGTCATCAGAAAGAAGCCATTTGGTACGATAGAGACGGTGTTGGCTGGGATGTCGGCTATGTACTGCAATTTGAAAGATTTCGCAACAAGCTTGCCGGGAGCCTGATATGTGCCTGGGATACAGGGTATGACAAAACCCGCAAGGTCTGGACGGCCATTGACAGTTGCTGGCCGGCAGCAATGGCCCGGTGCGCGAACGCTGAAGATATTCAGATCTGCCTTACGTTTGCGCAGCAAAACAACCTGCACGTAGCCATTCGCGTCAAACCGGCACCCATCGACAGACAGTTTGCCGAAAACGGTGTACTCATTCTCGACACGTCTGCATGCGGAGCCATCTAAGGCATACCGAAAATATGCAGCTTATCCCCTGTACTTTCTTCCCGAGTATGCATTTTTACCCCAAAATAAGCAGATTCTTATCATACTATATGCTAACTTATCGACCCACCTGTGTGCCCCGCCTTGGGGATGTGTGTTAAGAATGCAGTCTATAATAATGATTTGATCGAATGATTGACTGCATTTGATTGACGATCCATTGCACAAGTGCAGCACCACCACTGCCGGCAGAATCAACGGTTTCAATAGCCGCTTAATTACATATTCTTGAGGCTTATCTATCTCGTTGGGCAAGCCTCCCAACGATGTGCCTTAACCAAATTTAGGAGCGAGATAAGATGAGCATCTGTAAGAGCTTAGCGCTTAGCGCTATCTGTTTATTTTTATTGATTGGATTCACTGACCCGGTACTCGCACAATCTGCGGCCTTTGAACTAAGGTCGCCGGCCCCCAATACTGCCGGCAACCGGATTGACATGACCTGCTTCCCCCCCCCGCCACCACCCGGGGGCGAACCGGGTATTGGGCCTCCCCCGCCTTGCCTGTTACCTACTGATTTGGATCCAGACCTGGTAGCACCAAATCCGTCGGGATTTGCCAAGTACCAGGCGCTTTCCAACGGAAAACACCGCATTGTAATAAACCTGGAAGGTCTTGATCCTGATCTAGTCCTCACAGCATGGGTTTCCTACTTCTTTCCGGGAGGCCCCGTTGCGCCGCACCCGATCTTTGATCCCATAGGCCCAGGATTGCCGCCCATTGCCGGCGTTTCTGCGCCCGTTGCCCCTACAACCGCAGCGTTCACCGAAGGACTCGGCCCCGAACCCAACCAGTTCCATATCCGACCCAACGGGAAGTCGCAGTTGATTATAGACCTCGATTACAACCCACTCCTGCCCGGCCAAGGACCTCTGAGGAATGGCATGTCGAACACCATTCAAGCACTTGCACCCGATGGTAGCGATTCAGAACAACCGCTTTGCTGTCCGAATGGCGTGCCCGCCCCTGAATACCAGCCAGTGGGCAGTTCGTATCTGCGCGCATTTGATCTCAATACGGGTTTTCAGGAGCTCGACCACAACGGCCGGCCCGTGCTTATCCGCAGTCCGCGTGCTGTTGATTTCATAGCGCTAGTAATACACACAGACAAAACGACACACGGTATCAATCCCGGCGTACCAATTTTGCCCATACCCGGGCTATCCGCTACTACGGGTGATCACTACCTGCTAGGCATCATTGACATGCGGTCGCTGCATCCTGGCAATGAAGCCGTGTCTGGTGAATTGGCTGGAGATCCGGCACAGCTCAATGATGAATATGCGCTCTCGGGTGTATATCCTAATCCGTTTAATCCAAGCACGACATTCCAATTGCGCGTAAAGGAAACCCAGCACGTCAGGATTGAGGTCTATGACATGCTGGGACGGTTTGTGGCGCAGGTTCATAACGGCGAACTGGGTGGTGAACAGGCGCATCTGTTTACCTTTGACGCCAGTAGCCTTGCCAGTGGACGCTACCTGCTCAGGGCTGTTGGCGAACGTTTTGTTGTAGACCAAAACATTACCCTGATCAAGTAAATTTTCTCGTGTTCGACTTGAGGGGGAGATGCCTGGGCGTCTCCCCCTTTTTTGTACCCATACGATTCTCGACAACATTCACTTGCCAAACTCGTATCCGTCTGATATATTACAGGAATACCAAAACAAACCCTACTTAATGGTCCTGCCATGAAAACTCCCTGGAAAGGTATTTTCCCCGCTGTAACTACCAAATTCACAGCTGATGACAAACTGGATTTCGGCGCCATGCGTCACAATTTCCAGGCACAAATCGAAGCCGGCGTCCACGGCATTATCGTATCTGGTTCCTTGGGCGAGAGCAGTACGCTGACGCCAGAAGAAAAACTGGATGTTCTCAAACTGGCTGTTGATGTAAGCGGTGGCCGCGTGCCAGTTATGACCGGTGTGGCAGCGCGCAGAACAACTGATGCCTGCGCATTTGTAGAGCAAGCCGGCAAGGTAGGCGCTGACGGATTTATGGTCCTTCCACCGATGCTGTATAAATCTGACCGGCGTGAAACGATGCATCACTTCAGAACAGTCGCCAACGCGTCACCCTGCCCGATCATGGTGTACAACAATCCCGTGGCATACGCCGTTGATGTAACCCCCGAAATGTTTGCAGAACTGGCTGATGAACCTAAATTTGTAGCCATCAAAGAATCATCAGACAATGTGCGCCGGATTACAGATCTTTATAATATTGTGGGAGATCGGTATCAGATATTCACCGGTGTCGATAACCTGGCCCTTGAAAGTCTGCTGCTTGGTGCCGTTGGATGGGTTGCTGGCCTGGTTTGCGCTTTCCCGCGTGAAACGGTGGTAATTTACGAACTGGCAATGGCCGGCCGGCTCCAAGAGGCCCGTGCACTGTATCGCTGGTTCAAACCGCTGCTGGATCTGGATGTATCCACAAAACTTGTTCAAAACATAAAAATGGCCGAGGTTATGACCGGCCTGGGCACCGAACGCGTACGCGCACCACGACTGGAGCTGGTTGGCGAAGAACGTGCCCATGTAATCAAGGTGATAGAGGACGCGTTGGCAGTTCGACCCACGCTGCCCGAACCCGTATCCGTTTAGTCCTGTACAATTAGCTCAGCATTAAAATGCAATCTGTTACGCAACCTGCCAGCCTTGCCGACAAAGCTTATACCCTTGTGGAAAGCCTCATTGTCACGCTGGCTTTGCCGCCAGGTCACATTTTTTCTGAAGCTGAATTGAGCCGGCAGATTGATATCGGACGGACTCCGCTGCGCGAGGCGCTTCAACGCCTCGCCGCAGCGCGCCTTGTCAAAACGCTCCCCCGCAAAGGCATGATGATCGCAGAGATCAGCATGACGGACCATTTCGCTCTACTGGAAACCCGGCGCGTCCTGGAAAAACTGGTTGCGACCCTCGCGGCAAAAAAAGCAACCACTACACAGCGTACAGCGCTACAAACCATCAGAGATGAAATGGAAAGCGCCGCTGAACATAACGATCTTGCAACGTTTATGACGCTCGATCGTACCTGCGACACCCTCCTTGAATCTGCATCTAAAAACCTGTATGCCACCACTGCCCTGGCACCTCTCCATGCGCACTGCCGGCGGTTCTGGTATCAATACCAGCATGAAGGTGATCTCCGCCGTTCTGCAGCATTGCATATGGAAATGATCGCTGCCGTAGTATCTGGCGACGAACAAGGGGCAGCCTTTGCTGCAGATGCAATTCTGGATTACCTCGATGCATTTACCAGAAAAGCCCTCAACCTGATTTAGGGCCCATCCGATACCATGGCCAGACACACCTTTTTTTGTATAGATGCCCATACCTGCGGCAACCCCGTTCGTGTTGTCACCGGCGGCGGCCCACAATTAGAGGGTAAAAGCATGAGTGAACGCCGGCAGCATTTCCTTGCCGAGTTCGACTGGATCCGCACAGGCCTCATGTTTGAACCGCGGGGGCATGATATGATGTCTGGCAGCATCCTCTACCCTCCCTGCCGCGAAGACTGTGATGTGGGCATCCTCTTTATCGAAACCAGCGGCTGCCTGCCCATGTGCGGACATGGCACCATTGGTACCGTCACTGTGATGATTGAACATGGCCTGGTCACACCCCATGAACCGGGCACGCTGCGTCTCGAAACGCCGGCAGGACTTGTCGTTGCAACTTACCAGATGGAAGGCCAACGTGTAAGCGCCGTCAGGCTCGTCAATGTCCCGTCTTATCTGGCAGCTGAAAACCTGTCTGTCGAATGCCCCACCCTCGGTACGTTGCGCGTTGATGTAGCCTATGGCGGTAATTATTATGCCATCGTTGAACCACAGGAGAATTTTGCAGACATGGCTGACCATGCAGCAACCGACCTGATAAGCTGGAGTCCAGTGGTTCGAAAGAGGCTCAATGAATTGTATACGTTTGAACATCCTGAAAACCCAACCATAAACGGACTAAGCCATATTGAATGGACAGGCAAACCTCGAAACAAAGCGGCCCATGCCCGTAATGCCGTATTTTATGGCGATAAGGCCATTGACCGCTCACCTTGCGGCACAGGGACGTCTGCACGCATGGCTCAATGGGCTGCGCGGGGTGATCTCCAGGTAGGTGATGCGTTTGTACACGAAAGTATCATTGGCAGCCTGTTCAAAGGCCGGGTTGAAAAGACGGCACGTGTTGGCGGGTATAATGCCATTGTGCCAAGCATCGAAGGATGGGCGCGTATTATGGGCTTCAACACTATTTTTATCGATGATGATGATCCGTACGCTCATGGATTTCAGGTCATCTAGCAGCTGTGCGCCACCAAAACGCGGAAGCAAAAGTTCGAACAGGTATCAGCCCAATGCATAAACAAAAAAACATTGTTGTAATAGGCGGAGGTGCCATAGGACTATGCACTGCGCACTACCTGCAACAATCTGGTCACTCAGTTACCGTGATTGAAAAAGGCGTCTACGATAAAGGGACTTCGCTGGGCAATGCAGGTATGTTGGTTCCGAGCCACGTAGTACCGCTTGCTGCACCGGGGGTGATTTCACAGGGCATGCGCTGGCTGTTCCGGCGCGATAGCCCTTTTCGTATCAAACCCCGGCTCGATCCTGCCCTGATGTCATGGCTGTGGCAATTCCGTAGCTTCTGTACCGAAAAACATGTTGCCCGCTCCATGCCGTTACTACGCGACCTGAGTCTGGCCAGCGTTGAGGCCTTCGCAAGCCTCGCTACGCTGTTCGACTTTCACTTCGAGCAAAGAGGCTTGCTGATGGTGCACCGGACGGATAAAGGAGAAAAAGAAAACCTCAAGTACGGCAAAAAGGGGCAAGCAGCCGGCCTTGACGTCACCTTCCTGACAGCAGATGAATTAAAGCAAAAAGCACCCAATCTAAAATCTAGTGCTCGAGGTGCCGTATATTTCCCGCAAGACGCACACTTGAGTCCTAATTTGTTCATTGCGGGCATAACAAAGGCCCTTGCTGATAACGGTGTTGTCCTCCGACCTGACACAGCAGTGACAGGCTTTGAAACAACCGATACAAAAAATAATCGAACAATTCGCGCCGTCAACACTAACAAGGGTCGGATTGAGGCTGACGAAGTAATTCTGGCAGCCGGCGCCTGGACGCCGGCATTGGCCCGTATGCTACGCATTAAGGCACCAATCCAGCCTGCGAAAGGTTACAGCATTACGGTTGACGCCCCAGAAAACGCGCCGACTATCCCTGTTATTCTTACGGAAGAGAAAGTTACGATAACACCCATGGGCAATAAACTGCGATTTGGAGGCACCCTCGAGTTGGCCGGATTTGATGCATCCGTTGACCTGATCCGTGCCCGTGCCATTCGCAACGCCATCCCGGATTATTTGCCATCTGTTTCCCCAGACCAAATTGACCAAAAAATGATCTGGTCGGGCTTCAGGCCCTGTACCCCTGACGGCTTGCCTATCATTGGCCGGCCGGGAACGATGCAAAACCTTGTTATTGCATCCGGACACGCCATGATTGGCATCACACTGGCCCCCATAACAGGGCAGCTTGTTACGTCGATCATCAACAATGAAAAGCCGGCTATCGACACGGAAGCGCTCCATCCTGATCGTTTCTCAAGACTGGGTTCTTTGAAGCAGCGAGCAGGTACTGCTGGTCTTCCTCCTCAAACAGAACCGCTTCATGCAGCCTAGACAATATAACCGCCATATTTTCTGGGCGCTGCTCTCCATTGTGAGCGTACTGTCAATGGTCACCATTTACCTCGTATTTTTTCGCGAAGTCCCAAAAACGCTCCAAACAACCCAAGACCCCTTCCTTTCAAGCGATTTTGTCCGTATCGAGCCCGGTACGTTTATGATGGGCTCAGCCGCTGCCGACGCATATCCGGATGAACAACCCGTCCACAGGGTGACCATCACCAAGACTTTTCTGATGGGCAAAACAGAGGTAACCCAGTCCCAATGGTCGGCCATCATGGACAAAAACCCCAGCCTCTTCCCAAACGACGACCATCCCGTAGACAATGTTGATTGGGGCGACATCCAGATCTTTCTTAACCGCTTGAATAAAGTAGCCGGCTGCCAGCGTTGTTACCGGCTGCCGACCGAAGCGGAATGGGAATACGCCGCCCGTGCAGGCTCTGAAAGCCACTACACCTTCGGAGACGAAGAAGGGAAACTCAAACATTTCGCCTGGTATGCTAAAAACTCTGGGTTTACCACACACCCGGTTGCAACCCGCCGGCCCAACGCCTGGGGCCTGTACGACATGCACGGCAACGTTTATGAATGGGTCCAGGACTTCTATGGTGAATACAGCGAAGAACCCGAGGTTGACCCGCAGGGAGAAACCTTTGGTAACCAATATGTGCTCCGCGGCGGCAGTTGGACCGATGAAGCGCGCGAACAACGGGTTTCCTACCGGGACTACTACGCCCCAAGCCATCGCCACAACTTCTTTGGCTTTAGGCTCGTTCGTACCAAGAGCTTCAAATAACCGCTCGCCTATCCATTCGGTTTTCCTGAACGTAGCTTGCACCTGCACGCGCTTTTTCATTAACATGCCTGCCCAAGAAATGAGTAAAAGGCATGAGTACCACACCGAACATTACGATACGATCCGAGAGCGCCGCAGGCGCAGAAATCGCGTGGTTCGCCCCGATCTGCAATGGCGATGACGTGTACCTCGGCACCCATGACCCGCAATACAAAAGCAACTGGGAAAACACGTCCAATATCTTGCTTACGGCAGACAAACTGGGGTACCGGAATATCCTGTGCCCGTCGTCTTATCAGGTAGGGCAAGATGTATTGCCTTTTGTATCAGCTGTTGCGCCGCTAACAAAGCAAATCAACCTGCTGCCGGCTATCCGGTGTGGTGAAATCCATCCTCCCATGCTGGCACGTTCAATCGCTACACTCGACCATATCCTCAAAGGCCGGCTCACGCTCAATATCATTTCGTCGAACCTGCCTGGTACCTCGATGGAGTCGGAGGCGAGATATCAACGTTCGCGTGAAGTTATTCAGATACTGAAGCAAGCATGGACTCAGGATGCCATTGACTTCTCTGGAGACTTTTACAACATCCAGTTGCCGGCTACCCCCGTAAAGCCGTACCAGCAAAACGGTGGCCCATTACTCTACTTTGGCGGCTACTCTCCGCCAGGCGTTGCGCTCTGTGCAGAACATTGTGACGTATACCTCATGTGGCCCGACACCCAGGAAAAGCTGCTGCGTTTGATGCAAAACATGAGCGCTCAGGCTGCAACGCACGGCCGGACCGTCGATTTTGGACTCCGCGTTCATGTTATTGTCAGAGAAACTGAAAGCGAGGCCCGCGCAGCTGCCCGAAGCCTGGTTTCACAACTCGACGACGCCCATGGCACCGCACTTCGCGAACGCGCCCAGGATGCAAAATCACTGGGCGTATCCAAGCAATCTGCCTTGCGCGAAGGGGCTGATGATGAAGGCTATGCTGAGCCTTTCCTCTGGACCGGCATTGGTCGGGGCCGATCGGGTTGTGGTGCGGCGTTGGTTGGCAATCCCGACCAGGTGTTGACGAAAATTAAAGCGTACATGGCAATGGGCATGCGCGCATTCATTTTCTCAGGTTACCCGCACCTGGAAGCATGCGGTCTCTTTGCACGGTATGTATTACCAGAACTGGAGACTTTGTCTATGCCTCAACTACAAGGCCGCATACCTTCAGGTCCACCCAACACGCCCCTTGCCGCCGGCCCCCGACGCTAACTTTCCCCAGCCCCCAATACCACCGTGTTAGACCTGGCCATAGTACTTGTCTATTTTGCAGCTATTTTTCTTGTAGCCCTCTCTGGCCGGCAAGACAAAAACGTATCCACCGAAACCTATTTCCTGAGCAATCGCTCGCTCCGCTGGCCTTCAATTGCCCTTTCAACAATCGCTACCAACATCAACGGGTATCAATTTTTGGGGATGATGGGGTCTGCCTATCTGTATGGACTGGCGCAGGCTAGCCTTGAAATCAATGCAGTACAGGGCATTTTGATAGCGGCGTTCATTTTTGTCCCGATGTACCTGCGCGATCGTGTAATCACCGTTACGCAGTTCATCAACAACCGCCTTGGCAAGCGGGTTGGTTTGGCATACGCCCTTGCCAATCTTGCCCTGTTTTCTACCATTACGTTGGGCGCAGCATTGTTTTGGGGCGCGTACGCAGCAGAACTTGTTTTCTCTGACTATCTAAGGATCCTCAGTGACAACCCCCTTATTCAGCGGTTGGGAGAAGCCCTGTTTGCCAACTACGATACATCACCAGAATTGTCGCAACTGATGCGGGTCGGGGTACTCCTCATCGGGCTTGGTATTTTTTCAGCCATTTACACCTATCTCGGTGGCCTCAATGCAGTGGTCAAAACGGATGTGATTCAGTTTGCCATTCTGCTCACCGGCGGCATTCTGATTGTTGTTGTCATCATTCGAGAGCTCGGCGGCTGGGGCATGCTCTACGAGAAGACACCCGAGCTTATGCAACTGCATTTGCCGGCCGATCATCCCACCCTTCCTTGGATCCACATGTTTGGCCTGTTTCTGATGAACATCAACTACTGGTGCGCCAATCAAACCATTATGCAGCGTTCTTTTGCAGCAAAAAGTTTGAAAGAAGCACAGCTAGGCTTAATGGTAGGCGGTGCGCTCAAATATGCTATGGCCGTGGTTATCGTCGTCCCGGGTATTGCACTTGCCGGCATCCTCATCGACAACGGACTCACCGACCCCGACAATGCGTTCCCCTACATCGTCTCCACGTACATGCCCGTAGGCATCAAAGGCCTCATTCTCTGTGCACTTTTTGCATCGCTCATGAGTACGGTCGATTCTACGTTCAACTCTCTCGCTACCCTCTGGTCAATCGATATATACAAAGCTTACTTGCGCCCGCACGCATCTGAACAGCAAGTTGTACAAGCAGGCCGGCGCGCCATTCTGGTTACGCTTTTTACGGGGATTCTGATGGGCCTCATTTTGCTCTACCTCAAGTTCGAAAACCCGGAGGCAGCGTTTACCCACACCCTCAACGAGTTACGGTACTATATTAATTGCGGGATCGTTGTCCTAATCTGCTCGGCCGGCTTAATGATCGCACCAAACCATCGCGCAGCGCTCCTCGCCTTTGTCTCGACCATCCCACTGCACCTCACCATAATCGCCGTCTTCCCCGACATGAACTATTTCATCCGGGCAATGTGGGTGATTCTCATTGCATTTGGCTTCCTGGCTGCGGTATCCCACAAACACGGCTGGAAAAGCCGAAAAGACCTCTTTGTATCAGCCTCGCCTGTACTGACAAAAGTTGGATTTGGATTGCTGGCCTCGCTGGTCTCCCTGCATATCATTTTCCACTAGATGTATCTCACGTGGGCTATGGAACGTTGTGCCCTTTGGAAGCCTGCCAAACTTTAAACCACTGTTGGCGCGTTAGCACAAGCGCTGCGGCATCACAAGCAGCTTCCACGCGGTTCATTTTCCCCGTCCCAAGTACCGGAATAATGCGAGCGGGGTGTTTCAACAGCCAGGCATAGGCAACCTGATCAAGGGTAGCGCCGCCCAATTCTTCACCCAGCGTTTCCAGACACGCCCGTACACGGACCGCCTGTGCATCCTGGCTGGAAAACAACCGTCCGCCCCCAAGCGGTGACCAGGCCATCGGTGCGATACGCAGTTCCTGGCTCTGGTCGAGGGTACCATCGTGCATCACATCAAAATTTAGTACGGAGCATTCAACCTGATTCGTAACGAGCGGGAAAGGGAGCCGGCTCGCCAGCAAGCTATACTGTGCGGGCGTAAAATTGGAAACACCAAAGTGCAATACTTTGCCGGCATCGCGCAACGCAGCAAACGCTTCAGCTACTTCATCAGCCTCCATCAAGGGGTCGGGGCGGTGCAGCAAAAGCACATCGATATGGTCGGTATGCAGCCGGCGCAGGGAGTTTTCAACGGACGCCATAATGTGCGCCTTGCTCGTGTCGTAGTGCGGCAGTGCGTGTCCAGGATGTTTATCTGATACCAGCTTGATGTCACATTTAGTTACCAGTTGCATCTGTTGCCGAAGACCGGGTGCCTGAGCAAGCGCCTCACCAAAAAGCGCTTCACAGGAATAGTCGCCATAGATATCTGCATGATCCATCGTAGTAACACCAAGCGCCAAACACCGGTGTAGCATAGCCAGCAACTCATCGGTTCGGTATCCCCAATCAGCCAACCGCCAAAGGCCAAAAACAAGTCTGGAAAAAGTGGGACCGTCTGTACACGTTTGTATTGCTGGAATCATGCGAAAACTGGTTTAAGGTGGAAGGTTTAAGGTTGAAAGTTTTACGTCGTGGGATACGTCGAAGCGGAGACCAATAATGTTAAACTTTAAACGTTCAACCTGCAACTTTCAACCCGCGTCCAGCCATCCTACGAGGACCTTGATGAGCGTTGGATGAATCAGGTAGCCGGTGCTGTGATGTGGGTTGGACTTTCCATTTCGTAGCGACAAGTTGTAAATCTCGTGGTCTTCAATTGTGTCAACGAGATTCCACTTCAGCATCTCCCGATAATCGTTTTTGATGCGCTTGTCGTGGCAAATAAAATCGTCTTCAGCCGCGATGTTTACCCATTTTCGGATGTTGCAGGGAAATTGCCGCTCATTGGTTGCAGAAGCGCCAAACAAACCACGCTTGACGGTGTCATCACCAAGCGGTGAACCAATGGTAAGAAATAGATCCACGAGTTTGTTGCAATAATCCGGACGGTATTCGCTCATGTACGAAAATTTCCAGAGCACATCATAGGCAATCAAGCTGCCAAGGCTGTGGGCGATGATGCATACCGAGTCGCTTCGGTTTAAAGCCCGCTTTAACGGACGCGTGACAGGCGCACGGACGGCAGAACCAAACGGACTCTGGTATCCCATCCAGTATTCTTTCATGTCGGGCGCGACCAGGCTGATCACTTCATCACCGAGGCGCGTAAAACTCAGTACTGCCGAAAGCACATCTGCGAGGCCTTCTTTATACGACTCCTTGCCGGCCAGCCCTTCATAATTTGCTTTATCAAATTCCGACTTCTTCCACAACTTAAGTCCATCCAGCGTTGCCTTGCGGGTTGTGATATCATCTGGCACAGGATCACCACTCAACTGGCTCAGAAAGGCATTCGAGATATCACCGTAGTACACAAACTCAATGCGCGTCGCATCAAACAGATCAAGCGCTGCGGGAAAATCACGCGCAATACCAAAGCGCAACGCGTCGAGCCAGAGTTTCTTTAACTGGGTCTTGGGGGGTTTAAATCCCCGGCCATGCAATAGAATAAGGGTTTTCATGCAGCGTCGTTTACGAAACGAAAGGCCACAAGTTAGAAATTGGCGGCCTTTTTCTCCACAATCATGGCGCGCTACATGGGATGCGTACAAACCGGCAGGAAGCCTGGTAGATGCGGTAAGAGAAATGAGATAGCGTGGGGAGCAATATACAAGCGATACCCAGATGGAAAATGGGGGCAGAGTTTCGAATGTCGAGGACGGTAACGCAGGCTCCTTGTTACCTGTGTACCCATTCGAAACTCCCCTGGCCTCGAGATAAAAATGTGGAGGGCATCAGAAGGTTAACTTCTGTATGTGAACCGGCACGTGCCGGGTTATAGCCAAAAAGGAGGCAAGCGGCTCGGGAGGTCGGGAGGTCGGGAGGTCGGGAGGTCGGGAGGTCGGGAGGTCGGGAGGTCGGGAGGTCGGGAGGAAATGCGGGGAGCATCGGGGGGTTGCAAACGACGAGATCCCAGGTTCATGGCTCGGAAAGCCCGTCGTTTGCGCTATGTTATGTCCCTCGGGGGAACGGGGTGCGCTCGGGGTTGGCCGGGGAGCCTTGGGTTCAGGGGGATAGTCAAAAAGCTCGGGTTCGAATCGTCAGCTGCTGCGGCACTATGGGAGGAGAAGTGCAAGGACGGAGACCTCTACCCACTCTTTGGGTCTCCGTCCAATTTGGAATTGATCTTAAAGATGTGTCAGCATGTAAAAGAAGTGCTTCCGTTCGTTCTGGTAATAATATCGTTGTTTCTTAAATTCCGCGGTATCGGGGGAATACTGTCATCTTTTGCAATCAAAACCCCCTACAACCCCCTTACAAAAAACGCCACACTATATGCCTGTCCTCCCCACAATAGCAACACACGCTGCAACCCTGCAATCCAGACAAATTTCGAGTGTTGAGCTGGTTAAAGCCTGCCTAAAGCGCATTAACGCACCTGACGGGGAAGGCGACCTGGCTTTTGTTCATGTAGATGCTGATCAAGCACTGGCCGCAGCTGCTGCATCAGATCGGTTGCGTGCCGCCGGCATTATGCTCTCGCCCTTGATGGGGTTGCCGGTATCTGTAAAAGATTTGTTTGACATTGCCGGCCAGGTGACGCGCGCCGGCTCCCGCGTCCTTGCTGAAGCGCCGGCTGCAACTAAAGACGCCACCTGCATTGCCCGCCTCCGCCGTGCTGGGGCAATCCCTATTGGCCGCACCAACATGACTGAGTTTGCGTATTCCGGGCTCGGACTCAACCCACACTACGGTACGCCAGCTTCTCCTTATGACCGCACAACCCGACGTATCCCGGGAGGCTCCTCTTCCGGCGCCGGCGTATCTGTGGCTGACCAGATGGCAGTCTTTGGCATTGGCACCGATACGGGCGGATCCGTACGTATTCCTGCAGCGCTTTGCAATCTTACCGGATTCAAACCTTCAACGGGCCGCGTCCCTACAGCAGGCGTATTACCCCTCTCTACTACGTACGATTCGGTTGGCCCCCTGGCCCCTTCTGTCGCCTGTTGTGTTACAGTAGACCAGGTGATGACCGACCAGCCCACCACACCACTTGTGCCCCGACCGCTCAACCATCTCAGGCTGGCCATTCCAACAGGTATTGCAATGGAAGGCCTCGACAACCACGTTGCCACTGCCTTTGCAAGGGCGGCCAAGAAGCTGGAAGCAGCCGGCGCGCATATACAGGACGTGCAGATCGATGCCATAACAGATCCATCCAGACCAGGCAATGGCGGGCGACTCCTTGCTGCTGAAGCTTATGCCTGGCACCGCCATTATCTTGAAGCATCGTATGATATGTATGACCCGCGGGTATCAGGCCGCATGATGCCGGCATCTGAAACAAGTGCAGCAGATTATATCGCATTGCTAGGTTGGCGCCGGCAATTTCTGCAAGATGTCGCGCAAACCCTGACACCATACGATGCACTCATCTTGCCCACCACGCCCATCACGGCCCCTCCGATCTCATTACTTGAAGAAAGTGAGGATGCGTATTTTGCCAACAACGTATTGATGCTCAGAAATACATCCATCATAAACCAAATTGACGGCTGTGCGCTTTCAATACCCTGTCATGCACCCAATGAGCCACCGGTTGGCTTTATGTTGGCAGGTACAGCAATGCAGGATCAACAGATACTACAGAGTGGCCTGTCGGTAGAAAGCGTCTTGCGAGCGCTGTAAAGCAAAAAAATAAAAACAGGCACCCGGACTACGATAAGGGCGCGGCATAGACGTAGATCCAGGTACCTGTTTTATAGTCGTAGTATTTATGCACCCCGTCTAAAGGGAGACACACTTCAAACACTACAATTCCCTAACAATAATTTTGACTGGTATCGCCTGCAGCACAAGTGTCTTGTTTATAACATTGCAACCCATTATGAACTTTAACTAACCTGGCTGCAGTGACACCAGCTATCCAATCTCTTACAAGGACCTTACCAGCCTTGGCATACCCCGCAAAAAACGGCATAGAGGCCGATTCGGTAAGATGCAATCGATTATTTGTTCATTATAGTCGACAACCGGCTGGACCTTTTGCTATACATCCGGGTTAGGCTACCCCTTTTCCTGCACGAGGCTCACCCGCCCTTAAGCAGGCACCACCCGACCACCTCGAAATTGTATGGCAAGTACCGACCCGGCGGAAGCGTCGCAGGACACCAGCTTCTGGTCAGACCTAAAAGGCATTTTTCAGGGCAAGCGCCGCGACTTTACCTCGGGAAGCATCGGGCGGGCCATCCTGCTGTTGGCCATTCCCATGGTACTCGAAATGCTGATGCAATCCGTTTTCGGGGTTGTTGATGTGTTTTTTGTGGGCCGGCTTGGCGCTGACGCCGTAGCCGCTGTTGGCATGACCGATTCCCTGATGGTGCTGGTTTATGCCGTAGGGATGGGTATTTCCATGGCAGCAACTGCAATGGTTGCGCGCCGGATTGGCGAAAAGAAAGAGAAAGAAGCCAGTGTTGCTGCATTCCAGGCGCTGATTGCCGGCCTGGTTACGTCTATTCCCATTGCAATCCTGGGCATCGCGTACGCCCCTGAACTCATGGCGCTTATGGGTGCCACTGAAGGGGTGATCGAAATTGGCAGCACATACTGCGCTATTTTGCTTGGCAGTAACATTCTCATCCTCTACCTCTTTCTTATAAACGCGATCTTCCGCGGCGCCGGCGATGCCGTGCTGGCGATGCGCGTACTCTGGCTTGCCAACCTCATCAATATTTTTCTCGATCCCGCGCTCATTTTTGGCTGGGGCCCCTTCCCTGAACTGGGCGTCACGGGAGCAGCAATTGCCACAAGCATTGGGCGTGGCATCGGCGTCATGTACCAGCTCTACATCCTCCTGCGGGGCAATGGACGGGTGCGGCTTTTCCTCGACCAGCTTACCCTGAACCGTACCATGATGCGGCAGCTAATCAATATCTCGTGGCCGGGCATGATTCAGTATGGTGTCGCAACAGCCAGTTGGATGCTCATTTTCCGGATTGTTGCGCTCTTTGGCAGCACCGCTATGGCCGGCTATACCATAGCCATCCGGATCATCATTTTCGCTTTGCTGCCTTCCTGGGGTATGGGCAATGCCGCAGCAACCCTTGTGGGCCAAAACCTGGGTGCCGGCCAACCCGACCGCGCCGAACGAAGTGTCTGGATAACCGCGTTCTGGAATATGGCGTTCCTCGGCACTGTTGCGCTCTTCATGTTCATCTATGCCGTTGAACTCATGGAGATCTTCACCCAGGAAGCAGCCATCATTGCCGTTGGAGTTGACTGCCTCCGCATCGTCAGTGTCACGTATATCTTCTTTGCATTTGGCATGGTGAGCGTCCAGGCCTTTAACGGCGCAGGAGACACCAAAACGCCCACGATTATCAACTTGATTAGTTACTGGATTTTCCAGATTCCGCTTGCCTATTTGATGGCAGAGCCCATGGGGCTTGGGGCGCGCGGGGCTTTTCTCGCCATTGCCATTGCCCAAACCGTCCTTGCCATTATCAGTGTGATCTGGTTTAAGAAGGGAACGTGGAAAACTAAATCCGTTTAGGGCATGTGGACAATCAGCTTGTAAAATGCATATGATTTCATTTTTGTCCACACGCCCTAAGCAGAAAGCCTCCATCAAACGGTGTTGATAGAGGCTTCTTCATATCAGGGATACTTGTTCAAGACCGTCTATCTTGTGAATTCAATCCAGTCTAGCAAGAAGAGTGGATAGGCTGTATCCAGGCGGTCTTTGAATATGAAATAGATATTGTGCTGACCGGTTTGCTTTTCGAGTGTGGTTTCAAAAGCAAAGCCCGTCGTCAGTCTACCCATTTCTATTGGCGCGCTGCCAATCAATTGGCCATCAACCGCATCCATTCTCACTTCAATGGTGCCGGACGTAGTCGAGGCGGTTGTCCCCATAAGCATAAACTTGAGGCCAGCTACCCCGGTGAGGTCAATGTTTTCGAATCCGATGTGTGAGCCATCGTAAATCTCTTCAATTACGGTTGGCTCACTGCCCGAGCCGGCTTTGACTTTCACGTTGTGCGAGAAATCAAAGGTCTCAGCCTGTACCCGCGGGTGACGCAGAACAAATAGGGACTGCCTTGTCAACGGCCCGATGCCATTTGCACCCTGATCCGTGTACGAAGCGCGGAGGAAGTACATCCCCTGCTGTTGTTCTACTTCCTGGTGTGCATCCAGTGAAAAAGTGCCCGAGAGCGGCAAACTTACGGGTGCAACCTGCTCTTTGGTCTGGGCGAGGATATACTCGACAATGGCCCCTACCTCGTCTTGCGTCATGTCAGGATGTGCTGCCATTGCCGTTTCTCCCCAGACTCCACTTCCACCATTTCTGATTTTTTCAATCAGATATGCCGGCGCCTCAGGGTCGTCTGCATAGCGTTCTGCTACATCTTGATAGCTTGGTCCGATGGACGTTTCATTTACCAGATGGCAGCTTGCACAATCGCTGTTGTCGATTAGACGCTTGCCGCCGGCCAGGCTTGCTGAAGCATCCGCCTGCTGATGACCTTGCGCTACCAATGTTTTGTCAAAACCCTGCTTCAGGTAATCCATCTGGACAAATACATCTTCCTGCGCAATTCCATCACGCAGGGCGCCGTCCTCTGCATCTTCAACCAATACATGGTAATCCAGCGTGGTGCTATCCCAGAAAAATGATCTGTTGCCTTCAATGGCAAGATCTACTTGCGGCGGCGCATTGCCTACTTTGATGCGAACGCGGTCGTTGCCCTTTCCTCCTGCCGGGTCTGTCACCTGTACTGCGACCTTGTAAACCCCAGGCTCGTTGAACGTGTGACTTACGGTCGCATCTTCAATAGCTGAAGGATTTCCTGCAAAACGCCAGGTGTAGGAAAGCGGATCATCATCATGATCAAAAGAACCAGTTGCAGAAAAGTTGACAGTTAGCGGCGCGGCGCCGGCAAGTTGGTCCGCTTTCAATACGGCTACTGGCAATCGATTGCCAGGGTTGTATTCAATACGGGAGATGCGGGCATCTGCGTTTTCCGAGAACCACTTCTTGCCATACTCCATCACGTACATGACGCCATTTTTATCGAAAATCATGTCGATGGGATTGGCAAATTCAGCCGAAGGCATAAAGGGCTCTATTTTCTCAAGGTCACCGTTTTCGTCCATGGTGACAACGAGAATCCATCCTCTAATCCAATCATAGATAAACAGCTTGCCGTCAAAGTAGTCTGGAAACGTGCCGGCAGCCGGCTCAAACATATCGGTGTAAAAAACCGGACCAGCCATTGCATTGCGCCCACCGCTTTTAACAATCGGAAACTCGGGTGATGCAGCGTATGGGTACCAGATGAATGCCTTTTGGGCAGGAGGCAATACGCCCAGCCCTGTATTGTTCGGAGAATCGTTCGAAGCACCATTTACGTCGAATGACGCACCAGATTCTTTGGTGGCAAAATTGTAATCGACGTATGCCTTGTTGTCGCCGACAAAATAGGGCCATCCGAAAAAGCCGGCTTCGCGCGCCTGGTTTACTTCATCATGTCCACGCGGTCCACGTACCGGGTTATCTTCATTCGCATCAGGTCCAACTTCCCCCCAATACAGATAGCCCGTTTTCTGATCAATGGCAATGCGATAGGGATTGCGATTACCCATCACATAGATCTCGGGGCGGGCAAGGGGCTCATCTGGCGGAAACAGGTTACCTTCCGGAATTGAATACGAGCCATCAGCCTCAGGGCGAATCCTGAGGATTTTGCCGCGCAGGTCGTTTGTATTTCCAGACGTCCCCTGTGCATCCCATGGCGCGCGTCCTGGCTGTTCATCTATCGGCCCGAAACCATCAGAAGCAAACGGGTTGGTGTCATCACCCGTGGAAATAAACAAGTTTCCATCAGGGCCAAATTCAAGTGACCCACCGGTATGACAGCATTCAACGCGTTGCGTGTTCACAACAAGCATCAACTTCTCACTGTCCATTTCCAGGACATCGTCTTTGAATACAAAACGAGAAAGGTGCTGTACTGCCTCATCCCCTGCTGGCGAGTAGAACAGATAAATCCAGTTGTTTTGCGCAAAGCCGGGATCCAGCGCAAGCCCCATCAAACCATCTTCAAACTCGTTGTGGACATCCAGTTTGGCAATCTCTTTTACTTCGCCAGCTTCCGGGTCAAGCAAACGCACGCGGCCGCGGCGCTCAATAAAAAGGATACGTCCGTCATCCAGAATCTCCAGTTCAGTCGGCTCATTGAGTCCGGCAACCAGTTCTGTTCTCACAAACCGGCTTTCATCGGGAGCACGCCGGGCTTTCACCTTGTCATAATCGAGCGGGGTGCGCAGCCCCATTACGTATTGGATCCCGCCGGACAGGTGTTGCAGAAATGCTTCATCCGTATAGCTTTCAGCCGTGTGGCCGGCTGCGGTGTAGAAGATCTTGCCCCCTTCAAATGTCCGCGTCCAGGCCACAGGATGGTTTACGCCGTTGGTGCCACCGTTGTATGACAATTCGTCTATAGCGAGCAGCACATTTACATCCGGTGCAACTTCAGTAAAATTTAGCCACTCGTCTTCGCGCTCCCATACTTCAGGCAAATGGCGCGTGCTTTTATGCTTGGCGTCTACTACGTAAAGTGTCGCCGGCTGGACGTTAGACGGGGTTGTTGGATGACCAGCATATTTGGCCCCGATCATTTCGCTAAACCATTCCCAATCCGGTTCTGTATTGATGGCCCCATGGATACCAACAAATCCACCGCCGGCCTGAATAAAGCGCTGCAAGTCCATCTCTTGCTCATAGTCGAGGAGATCGCCAGCGGTATTCAAAAAAATGACTGCTTTGTACTTTTTGAGATGCTCTTCCGTCAGCATCTCCGGCTCATCGGTAGCCACAACATCGTAGCCATGTCGTTCTCCAAGCATCTGAATGGCTTTAACCCCTTCAGTGGTAGAAGCATGTTGGTAGCCGGACGATGCCGTCAGGACAAGTACATTGGTGTCGGGAAATGGGTAAATCCATGCGAGGACGCCAAAAATCAGGGCGAACGGAATCAGTTTTTTCACGCTTGGTCGCAGCTTTGATTGGGGGATGGCCTGGTGGTCCTATAAGAAAAGAAAAGCCGGGCCATTAATAAATAGCCCGGCTAAAAATTTGAAAAGAGTACACAGAGGGGTGAATTCTATGCAGCTACTTTTTCTCTGGTGGTATCAGGTGTTGCATTTACCGTGAGTACGCCGGCAAAATAGCTACGATAGCTATATGCAAGGTACACCAGCAAAACAACCGTCAGAATAGGTACAGCAATGGCTTCAGGAGCTGACGCCAGGAAAATATGGAACAGGATAATGTTCAATACAACCGGGGCCAGAATCGTCAATGCCAGGGGCACCATTCTGTTCGTAAGCAACAACAACCCGCACACAGTTTCTGTCAACTTCAGGAAGGGGAAGAAGTAGCCAGAACCGAGCAATGCACCAATAAATTCACCTGCTCCACCCGGTAGATCCGGAGCCGGCAGGAAATTCAGAAAGCCATTAAGGCCAAAAACGGTGAAAATCAGTCCCAGTACAATGCGGGCTATGAGGGTTAGATTCATAGGAAAAACCTCCTTTATTAGTTTACCTCGCCAAAAAGGTAGCCAAATAAAGACAATTACTCAACGAATTGATGCATACAAAAAAGGCCAGCTACACTGTAGCCGGCCTTAAAAGGATCCTTCTTTTTCTACTTTCCTGCAGGAAAGCATCGGTAATACGGTCAACTAGTTGACGGTACAACCACTGTCAATAATTTTGACAAGAATATCGTTTGCTGCATCATAATCTCCATTGTTAATATGTTTGGAGAGTTTTGCTTGCAGTCCAGTACAATTCACTGAACTCATGGCAGATGCGGTATTCAGCAGCGGAGCGGCTGCAATCACGGGAAGGGCCCAACCCGCTTTCTTAAGAATGGCGCGACGTGAAACGGCCTGTTCTGGTTTATTGTTTTCGTTCATAGTTTTACCTCTAGAAGGCAATTAGCTTGCATTTGCACGCAACTGGTTCTGGATGTCCAGTGCTTTCGATTAGTTTCCTCTCTTTGTCAGCGAAAAGTGATGCTTGCACGCTGTTCTATATAGAAAGGGCGTATCCATCCCCCCTCACCTGACAAACAAGTCCAGGTAATTCAGCCGGATTGCACAAAAATAATACAAAAACGAGCCGGTCTGCACCATCCACTTTTGGCGCATACCCATCTAGTAAAACCACCTAAAAAACCCCGCTCCAAAACTTCGAGGCCGGGCGAGATGGTAATCCTGAACGACTTTAGCGGGCTTATTCCAGCACAAACGGCTTTCGAAAAAGTCCAAGTGCCCTAACCTGGGCGTGTAGTTGTTCTACAGAAGGCTGTTCATTCGCTGCGCGTTCTCCGGCTACAGACCGACGGCCCATAAGGTCAAATGCATATTGGTCAAACCAGGCCTGCAAGGCAGCAGCTTCATCACCAGCAAAGAGATAGCGTTGGCCGGCTATGCTGATGGAAATCATGTCTGCCTCTATCTCAACAGATTCCAGCAAATCGATGTTCAGAAACTGGTTTTCGATTTTGATCAACTTCATGGTCGGGAGCAGTTTTGGTGGTTGACACACAGAAAGACGTGGCAGGTAGCCCCATTATAATCCCATCTTGAAGCCTCGCCTGAAGCTAATGCCACACACCAACATTATCCTTTAGCGCGCCAGGCATCAGCCATGCTGCGCTAAAAAGCAGGATTTCTTTTCTCTCTTCGCAGCAGGAATCCGCTCACTCCCGTTATCCTTGCGCTTTTTAGTTGAATAACGCCCCTTGTTGCCTTATCATGCCCGCATCAGTTTCGAGGCTTCTAACTTAACCAGGCGCTGTGGTTGACCCCGGTTGCCCTCCTCATTTATTGCAATCATGTCTGAAAAAATTGGATTTATCGGCCTGGGTATCATGGGCCGCGGAATGGTAAAAAACTTAATGGATGCCGGCTTTGATGTCTCGGTCTGGAACCGTACCGCATCGCGGGCCACCCCATTCGCAGACGCCGGCGCCCATGTAGGCGCAACGCCGGCAGCAGTAGCCCAAAGAAGCGACATCATCATCACCTGTGTGAGCGATACGCCCGACGTAGAAGCTGTAATCACTGGATCAGATGGCGTTATTGAAGGGGCAAGCGCAGGCGCGCTGGTCATCGACATGAGTACAATTTCTCCCCAGGTAACACGCGATATAGCCGCCAACCTCGAAGCAAAAGGCATTCATATGCTCGATGCCCCCATCAGCGGTGGCAGCGAAGGAGCAGCCAATGGCACCCTGAGCATTATGATTGGCGGAGACGCTGAACAGGTTGCACGCGCCATGCCCTGTTTTGAAGCAATGGGTAAAACCATCACCCACGTAGGCCCTTGTGGTGCCGGCCAGGCGGTGAATCTGGTCAACCAAATTCTGGTTGTGGTGACCATGCTGGGCGTAAGTGAAGCCTTGCTTTTCGCTGAAGCAAGTGGGGTGGATCTCGAAAAAACACTTGCTGCAGTTACCCAGGGCGCTGCAGGCAGTTGGATGTTGAGCAATCGTGGACCGCAGGTCATCGAACGAGACTGGCGACCCGGCTTCACCATCGACTTGCAGCAAAAAGACTTGCGACTGGTTTTAGAAGCAGCCAACGAAATGGGTGTCCCGATGCTAGGTACCAGCCTTGTGTACCAGTGTTATCGAACGTTGCAAGCGCAAGGCCTGGGCCTGGAAGGCAACCACGCCCTGGTCAAAGCGCTTGAGCATCTTTCCGGTAAAACAATCGGAAACGAATGACTGCCGGCTTAGTTAATGCACCAATTATTTAAATTTGCCTGCTATTACCTTACTTTAAGTGGCAGGTATGTGCACAGCACGTACAGTTTATGATCCACAACTCTATAAAAATCACGCTACGATAACACAGATTACAATGAAACACATCGCTACAACTTGTCTCCTACTTCTCGCACTGGTCTATGTCGGCTGTTCTTCTTCCAAAGACGCTGCCCAGGAAGCTGCGCCTAACCCGTATCACGGTGCCTGGGTGATGGACGGAAGTGCCAATGGCGCCTTACAGTTGATGTCCTCTGGCGACGCTGTCCTCGAGCAAGGTGATATCCTCGCGGCGATCAACCGTCACCAGAATACAGATCGTGCAAAGTATAGAACGCGGCTGGTGAAAGAAGCGACGTATAAGCTGGACTCTCCCGAGCAACTGACGCTGAATGTAATGGCTGATTGGACCGGCAAAGGCACTGGCTCAAGGCGTGCAGAAGACAAAAGCGTTGCAAGTACAATCGTGTTTTCCGTTATCCACATGGGAGATACAATGAAGCTGACGAAAGTCAGCATGACACAGTCTGGTAGTGGTACAGACAACACCAATGCAGACGAAGAATTGGTTCTGACGCTGAACAAAATGTAGTTTTACCGCAAATTTTTGCGCGTAATTGGCCGGCTACCCGGCGAAAAAAATATCAAAGGTGGAATTCCAACGGTGTATGCCCGGAATTCCACCTTTGCAGCTTTAGGGCAATACGGCGCCCCTGCTCTATCAAAAAGGCTCAAACTGCTCAAAAAACGCGCATCACAACTTTAATCTAGAACTTGCGTTAGAGGATGAGTTTTTTGGCGTGATTTTTTCGCCCCCCAACTCTCTAGTACACTTTCCGGCCCATTTCTTAGACAAATCCAATCGAGCATGGCAAACACAGCGCACCTCGACATTTTACAACAAGGCGTGCAGATCTGGAACGAGTGGAGAAAAAAGAATAAAGATCTCCGTATCGACTTGCGGGAAGCACAACTCAATCGGTTTAATCTTTCCAACGCAAACCTGAGTGGTGCACTCATGGCCCGCGCCCAATTGAAAGGGGCCAAATTACTGCGCACCAACCTGCGCGGCGCAAAACTAACAGCATGCAATCTGTCGGGTGCTGATCTGACAGGTGCTGACCTTTACCGCGCTACCCTGTTCAAATCAGACCTCGCGCGCGCCAGCCTGATGAAAGCCAACCTTACACGGGCCAACCTGGGCAAATCAGACCTTACCCAGGCGGTACTCAGCCGTTCTGATTTCCGCGGCGCAGACCTCAAAGGCGCGCAGATGATGGGTGCCGTGGTCTATGAAACTGTCTTTGGCGACACTGACCTTTCAGATACACAAGGACTTGAGAATTGCCAGCACCACGGGCCATCTACCGTTGATCACCGTACGATCAACAAATCCAACAACATCCCGCTCAGTTTCTTGCGGGGTTGTGGCCTGCCAGATGAAATCATCGGCCATTACCAGGCGCTGATGGCCAAAGGCCTGCGTACACACACATGCCTCATCAGCTATGCCAAGGAAGACAAAGCATTTGCCCTTCAACTGCACCATGACCTGCAAGACCAGGGCATCCGGTGCTGGCTTGTACCAGATGAACTGAAAGGCGGTCAGGATCTCCAATTACGCACCAACCAGGCGCTTGGCCAACACGGCAAGCTTGTGCTTATCCTGTCTGACAGCAGTATGGCCAGCGATTGGGTGGCAGCTGAATTGAAAGGGATGCGTGAACTGGAAAAACAGGAGCGCCGGCGCATGCTGTTCCCGGTAAGCCTCGCCAGTCCACCCATGCTGCAATCATGGACCCTGATGGAGCCGGGCTCATTCATAAACCTGGCCAAAGAACTGCGCCAGTATCCAATTCCAAATTTTAGCGATATGCACCACGAGCCTTCTTATGAATCGGCACTGGTACAGTTGCTGCGTGACCTCAAAAGTCCATTTCACCACCCGCGGTCGAATAACCTGGGACCAGACGTGACAGGTGAGCTCGAAAACAAGTTATATTAATCCTGCGCACCTAAGGGTTTTTTGTCCCTGAATTACCCTGTTGAAAAAAAATGGAATGCGAAGACCTGATGGTTCGTCATTAGGTCAGCGCCACCTTTTCTTTCAACCACCTGCCGGCTTGACCCCATAGAGCCCGGTGACAAACACAGTAATTCATGGACACCCCTGGCTTTTCCCAAAGCTGGTGCTGGCTCGCCAGTACCTGTAAGGTAGCGTTTCTGATAGCCTGTTTGGTCGCACCATTGTCGATTGTCCACGCACAGGACCTATCTATCTCAGGCTCGGTACGAGACGCAAACTCCAGAGAAACCCTCCCCTACGCAAGCGTAACCGTTCTCAATACCGACCGCGGCACAGCAACCAATAACGACGGTTTTTTTGTGTTGCTCGATGTGCCCAGAGATTCGATTACCCTCGCAATCTCGTATCTCGGCTACGTTACAGCTGAATTCAAACTCTTCGCACCCGATATCACAGGTGCACTCGATATTTTGCTCCTGCCCTACACGTCTGAGCTGGACGAGGTCATGGTGGTAAGTGACAAATACACCATCATGAAAACAGCGGAGAACATCAGTCAAATTACGGTCTCTCCAAAGGAACTGGCTACGCTGCCGAGCCTTGGCGAAGTTGATATCTTTAGATCTTTACAATTACTTCCCGGCGTTAGTGGCACCAATGAAGGTTCTTCTGGTCTCTATGTACGAGGAGGCACGCCAGACCAAAACCTTGTTTTGCTGGACGGCATGACCATCTACCACGTTGATCACTTCTTTGGCTTTTTCAGTGCATTCAACGCAGACGCCATTAAAGACGTACAGTTGTACAAAGGAGGCTACCCTGCAAAATTTGGTGGCAGGACCTCAAGTGTAGTTGAACTCACGGGCAAATCTGGCGACGTTTCGCAATTCAGAATGGGCGCCGGCCTCAATTTGCTTAGCGCCAGTTCCGTGATCGAGTTTCCGTTTCTTTCACGCGGATCCGTCCTGCTCTCTGCCAGGCGTTCCTATACAGATGTAGTAAGAAGTGGGGTCTACAACAACATTTTTGATCTGTTTGATGACGACAACGACGTTGTGCAAGGGCCGGGCGGCCTCGCCGGCGGTGGCGGAGGGCCTGGTGGTGGCAGATTTGGCAACGCTGCCACGCAAACGGCACAACCCGATTTCTTTTTCTACGACTTGAATGCAAAGATATCTTACCGGCCAACGAGCAAAGACGTTGTAGCAATCAGCCTGTATAATGGCAAAGACGACCTCGACAAATCGCGGGATCAATCCAGAACCATTGGCAACAACGCAAACCTGAATATCCTTGGCGGCACAACAGACCTTACAGATTGGGGCAATAGTGGCATCAGTGGAAAATGGGCACGACAGTGGTCTCCCCGTTTCTATTCCAATGCCCTCGTCGCTTATTCGGAGTATTTTAGCGATTACTACCGCTTCACGGACCAGGAAGTGCTCAATGGCGAAACCAGCGAAGTCATACGATCCATACGAAGAGGCTCTGCGGAAGACAACAACATTTCCGACTTAACCATCGGCCTTGACAATGAGTGGCAGGCCGGCAGAAATCACAAAGTGGGATTTGGGGCAAAAATTACGCGCTCAGATGCTTCGTATTTCTTCAGCCGGGATGATACAACAACCATTCTGAATCGGGCCCAGTCCGGCCAGCATTCAGCTGTCTATATACAAGATGCGTGGCAGTTGACGCCGGCGCTTGAGTTGTCGCTCGGTGGCCGTGCGTCGTACTACGACCAAAGTGAAGAGACTTTTCTGGAACCACGCCTCGCAGCAACTTACAACGTAACGGATCGCCTTACATTCAAAGCTGCATATGGTAAATTCCACCAGTTTGTAAACAGGGTTGTAAATGAAAATGTATCAGAAGGGTCGCGCGATTTCTGGTTGCTTGCTGATGGCGAAACCATCGAAGTCAGCCAATCTGAACACATTGTTGGCGGCTTGAGCTTCGACCAGGGCACGTACCTGTTTGACGTTGAAGCCTATCGAAAAAAACTGGATGGGCTTTCGGAATTCTCTCTCCGGTTCCAGCGCAGCAACTTCAGAAGCGAAACGGCTAACGAACTGTTCTTTTCAGGAAGCGGCATTGCAGAGGGCATAGAGTTTCTGGTGCAAAAGAAGCGGGGCACCTACAATGGCTGGCTGAGCTACACACTGGCCAACGTCGAACATACATTCCCTGAACTCAACGACGGCGTATCGTTCCCGGCACTGCACGACCAACGCCATGAATTCAAAATGGTCCACAACCTGGAATTGGGCCGCTGGAATCTATCCTCAACGTGGATGTTTGCCTCCGGAAAGCCCTATACGGCGCCGGAATCTGAATACACGGTAACCTTGCTCGATGGCACCGAACAATCGCAGATCCACATTGGCGAGAAAAACGGTCTCCTCTTGCCGGCATATCATCGGTTAGATGTTGCCGCCAATTACAACCTCGATTTTGGCCAGGCTAAAGGACGCATTGGGTTGTCCCTGTTCAATCTATACAACAGGCAAAATGTCTGGTACCGGGAATTTGATCTAACAGAGGGCGACCTGCTCGTCACAGATGTCAACTATCTCGGTATGACACCCAATCTGCAATTCCGCATCGACTTTTAGCCCCAACCCCAGTTTTTTTGGTTAAGATCATGAAGAACTTAAGCTACATCCTCTTTGCCGGCATTTTGTTTTTGATGCAGGCGTGTGACACAGCAACCGGCGACCTCGGTGACGACCTCGCCGTAATCGAAGCCTTCATTTTTGCCGGCGAACCTGTTGAAAATATCCGTGTAACCTCAACGGTTGCGTTCAATGGTACCGACACCACGGCGCAACCCATCAATGATGCTGAGCTCCGGCTCATCAAAAACGACGTCAGCTATCCGCTAACACCTAGTGGTACAACGGGCTTCTACCATTATGCCGGCGACGATTTAACCGTAGCGCCTGGCGATTTTTTCGAACTTGAAATGGATTACCTGGGCCAGCGTGCAACGGCAGAAACGGTTGTTCCTCCTCCTCCAGTAGCGGTTGTATTGGATTCAACCATAATGGAAGTACCTACTTTTGAGTTTGGTGGCGGCGGACCGCGTGGTGGAGGCGCCCCACCAGACCGGGGGAATCTGGATAATAGGCTTACGGTAACCTGGGACAACAGCCAGGATCTCCTGCATTACGTGGTCATCAATGGCCTGCAGGAAGAACATGAGTCTATTTTCCCAGAATTCCTCGGACAACGCATCGGACGCTTCCGGTTTATTTCAGAACCCAACCGAGACAACTTCTTCGAAATAAACCTGCTTATCCTGGAAGGTATAGGTGCCCATGAAGCCCGTGTATACCGGGTCAACCAGGAATATGCAGATCTTTACGAAAGCCGCGTGCAAGATTCGCGGGATCTGAATGAACCGCCAAACAATATTGATGGCGCCCTCGGGATATTTAGTGCCTTTAACAGCACAGCTATCCCATTTGAGGTGAAACGCGAAGAATAATCCGGCGTTGATGCAAAACCCAGCAACCAATCGGACACATTCGTGCAGCACCCCCCTATTCTTGTATGGCTTCGGCGCGATTTACGATTACACGATAATCCGGCGTTATTCCATGCGGCTGCAACAGGCCGACCCATTGTACCCGTTTTCATCTGGTCTCCAGAAGAAGCGGGTGCCTGGGCACCAGGAGGGGCGCACAAGTGGTGGTTTCATCACAGCTTGCTCAGTTTTCGGGAAAGCCTCGCTGCATGCGGGGCTTCCCTGGTTATTCGAAGTGGATCAAGCGAACGTGAACTGAATGCCATCCTTGCTACTACCGGAGCTGATGCCGTCTACTGGAATACCCGATATGAACCTGAAGGCAAAGCCATTGACGCAGCAATATTAGCAACGCTAAAAGCCCGGGGGATTTCTGTCACACCTTTTGCAAGCCATTTGCTGCATCAGCCCGACCTGATCAAGACCGGCTCAGGTTTGCCCTACAAGGTGTTTACACCTTTCTGGAAGAAAATACACGCAACCATGGAAGTACCAGCCCAACTGCCGGCACCGGCGTCCCTGGTTGCGTCCACTTCCCAACCCGATTCAGTCCCGATCGAAGCGCTTGACTTGTTGCCGCAACGCAACTGGGCAGACGGCTTCCCTTCGCTATGGACGCCTGGCGAACAAGCAGCTCGTGAGCGCTTGACATATTTCTGTGACCACCTGATGGTGGCCTACCCTAAACAACGCGATATTCCGGAAGATGATGGTACGTCGCAGCTGTCTCCATACTTGCATTTTGGAGAAATAAGCCCACGACAGATTTGGCAAGCGGTCTCTGAAAAAATGCATGACCCCGCGCTGCAGGAGGCAGGGGTCTGTTATCTCCGAGAAATTGCATGGCGCGAGTTTTCGTACCACCTCATCCACCATTTCCCACAAACGGCACAGGAGAACCTGCGGCCGGCGTTTGACCATTTCCCCTGGAATACAAATGCGGATTGGCTGAAGCGCTGGCAAACCGGCACAACGGGTTATCCGATAGTAGATGCCGGCATGCGGCAATTGTGGCACACAGGCTGGATGCATAACAGGGTTCGCATCGTTGTCGCATCATTCCTGACCAAACACTTGCGGATGCACTGGCAGCACGGCGCCCGATGGTTCTGGGATACGCTTGTTGATGGTAACCTGGCCAACAACACGATGGGCTGGCAATGGTCTGCCGGCAGCGGCGCGGATGCACAGCCGTTCTTCCGCATTTTCAACCCGATTGCGCAGAGTGAGCGGTTTGATGCAAAAGGGACCTATATCAAACGGTGGGTCCCTGAACTCGGAAAGCTGCCGGCCAAATATGTCCACACGCCGTGGACCCTCCCCCGTCCCATGCAGGAACACCTTGGCTTTTATCCAGGAAAAGCTTATCCACTCCCTGTTGTTGACCACAAAACAGCCCGTGAAGCAGCATTAGCGGCTTACCAGACCATTCGTAAATAAGCTACGTTATCAATTTGAGACGGCAGCACAGCGTATTTTGCCTTCGTGAACCAGCAGCCGGCTACCGTCTTCCCCTTCTGCATGCCCAAATACCGCGTAGTTAAGTAAACACTGTATTACCATCTGCTACAGCTGTGCGCTAAAATACCTACATAAATGCGGTTTTTTCGAGGGCAAGGCAATATGGAATAGCTTTTGATGTTTACCACCCACAAGTCCCCTCTGCCGCTGGGTGGCATGCTCCAGTCAGCTCTCCAAGGAACAGCAATGTGACAGGTAAAACAATGGTCGCAAAGAATCTATTTCGCCCGCGTCAGGCAATCAACAGAAATGACATGTTTCAACAAGCCCCTCCTGTAACACCAGACCCTTACGCACAAAAACAGAAAGAGCACGAAGAGCAACTGGCACACCTTTCACAGCAAAAAGAGCTGCATACGCTTGCGCTGAAAGAGATGTACCAGTTCATCTGCAAACTGGACAACTCTTTCAGGGAAGAAAACAAAAAGCTTCGTGATCAAATTGCAGTGGAGCAAAGCCGCTCTGCAAAACTGATCGAGGTAACCCGTGGACTATGGGATATTATCGAGTTGATGGATGATGGTGAGCCCAAGCCACTGGACCTTGCAGCTGAGCTTACGCGCGAAGTAAAACAGCTTGCTGAACTGGAAGTGGAAGTTTCTGATGAGTCAGAAGCAGACAACTTCCCTAACGTCTCCGAAATTGCACCGATGATTGCCGCCGTGGGTTAATGTTGTTGCGTTGATTCTTTGACGCCAGTAACATCTGCAGTGGTCTCAACGTCGTCCGTCGCATTCGGATCGCACAACATACCGGTACAGAGGCACATCTTCCGATCTGTTCGGGTGAGGATGTCAAAGTTAGGGCAACTGCGGCAACCGTTCCAGAATTCTTCGTCGGTTGTCAATTCGGAAAATGTAACAGGTTTATATCCCAAATCAGAGTTGATCTTCATGACTGCCAGACTCGTGGTAATCCCGAAGAGTTTGGCATCTGGATATTTCTTGCGCGACAGTTCGAAGGCTGTTTCTTTGATTTTACGGGCGAGGCCGGCTTTTCTGAAGTCAGGGGACACAATCAAGCCGGAGTTTGCCACATACTTGTTGTGGCTCCAGGTTTCGATGTAGCAGAATCCAGCCAAGGCACCACCTGTATGCAGGGCAATGACCGCCTTGCCATCTCGCATTTTCCCTCTAATGTACTCGGGATCGCGCTTGGCAATACCCGTTCCGCGTTTTTTGGCTGCGTCTTCGATTAATTTACATACAGCTTCAGCATAGGACAGGTGCTCCGTGGTCGCAACCTGAACGGTAAATGCGGCACTCATGGTATAAATGCAGATTTCGTGGCTGGGAGTTCAAGAAATGTCCTAGGCTATTTTGCCTTCAATCAACACTACTGCTGAAAGTTCACCCGGTGTTGTCGATTTTTTCTGATTTGGCAAAAAATCACACAGGTAGTTTTGCCGATGTAACAACCGTAAAGGATATACGCTCAAGCAGTCTATGGAAAAAACGAGAAACAGCACATACTTTTACAGATACCATGTGCGAGGACGTCCACCAAATGCGTGACGATGTGCGGAGGGGCTTTTATCGAGCCGTATTCCTGAATGAAGTGCAGGATGGGATGTGCAATTGGCGATAAAAGTGTGCTTTTATTTGGTGGTGCCCATTTGGGGGCAAGCAATAACATGAACGGCCACTAGCCCCAAGGCAACTTAACAAGCAATAAAGCGCTACTTAGCTTGCATCAATATCCTATCAACTAAGAAGCTTCGTTTCCCTTTTTGCAACAGCCACCATTTTTACCGAAGAACAACCAGAACCCGACGGCTAACAAAATCCAGGGCAGCGCACCGCCAAAATGAACAAATCTGTGAAACCCACCAAAGCTGGGTGCCCCTGTGATTTGAATAACGGCCAAAAACAAAACGCCCAGGCCGGCGAGCATGATAAGTTTGGATCGGTCTTGCATCGGTTTTCTCTCTCCTAAAAGCAGTCAATAATCCACGCTACGACTGCATGCACAGGAAGTTACAACTGTTCACTGCTATGCACCGGGGCCGTAACCTGCATCCTGCATCGGATGCCAAAAAATCGGCAAGCCTTGCCGCCCTGCTTCAGCCACCAGGATAGCAAACCGTGATTTTCCCTTTTTTTTAACGACTACAGCATCAGGAATGGAGTTTGAACCTTCCAGATCCAGACACCCATACCTGCAGGTGCATGCCGCGCTGCTTCGGTGTTCTTTATCGTATCTCATTCATCAGGAACCGGGTGACGCACATGCTGCTTGCTCCAGTGATTCCGGTTGTTGTCCTTTTGATTGTGGGGCTTTTCTGCATCGAAGCCTATCTTGCCTTTCTGACCGTTGTGCTATTGCAGCCCAACCTGGTCTTGCCGTCTCAACCAGCACCGCTGCAAGCAGACCGCAAAGGTACTGCCTGGCTGGACAACGTAAATCACGAAATCAGAACGCCGCTTGCCGGCATTCTGGCTACCGCACAAATCTTGCACGATGAAGTTGGCCCGCAACATCAAGAGTTAACAGAACTCCTGATGGAAAGCGGTCAGCGAATGAACAATGCAATTTGTGACGTCATTGATCTGGTCGCACTCACCGAACCCTCGTATAAACCAGACCAAATACCCGTCCGGATCAATCAAGAACTCCCTGCTCTCATCGACCGCTATAGCGCAGCGGCAATGGCCCGTGGCATCTCGATTGAATTTGACCCGATGCAGAAAGATTATGCGGTAAAAAGTGACCCAGCATTGCTCAGAAAAGTATTTGAGCATTTGTTACAAAACGCCATCCAGTTCACAGATGCCGGCGCAATCAAACTCGCCGTCAAAAAAGATGGCGAATGGCTACACGTCGAAATTAAAGACGCCAGTCCAGTAATGGCTAAAAATTTGCTTTACAGACAGCATAACCCATCATTACTGCCAGAATCAAAACAAACACCTACAGCCGTAGCGGACGGACTTGGGCTGGCTTTAACAAAGCGTATGATCAACATCTCAGGAGGGAGAATTTCCGTATCCCACCAGGCCGGCAACAGCAATACCCTGACCGTCTCATATCCCGTTGCCGAAGAATCCGCTTAGGCGAGGAAACGCATGACCGTTCCATGCGTGCAAGGGATACTGATTTACCAGCATTTCATGAAGGGTCACAGCGGTTCTCCCTGCTCGTCAGGCCGAATTGCCCAGGAATGAATGACGCATTCAAAACAGCCGTGTGCATCCTTTTCCATATCATGAAAAGCGCCTCAGTTGCTTGATCTAAAGGAGTACGATGGATATAATTGACCCATGCATGGAGTTGTCTGGCGGCCGACAATATCCACAAGTCCATTCTTTACAAGCATTTACGTCTATTTCCGAACCCAATACCCACCGTAAGTCTTCCAGGTAGTAGCTTTTTAACATGGAGACCGCGCGATCACATGGTTCATCCAGAGTATTGACCGAAGCTGAAGCTGAACGGTCAGGAGTGGCCTATGCCATTGAAAATGCGTGGGCCAATACGCCTGTTGATGACTCTGGCTATCAGTCCATTCACCTTTCCCAAATGGGAAAAGAGCGCCTCAAAGCTAAACCTGAGCGCTATAAAATTGGTGATGTGATTGGGGGCAGATACGCCGTACTGGACATCCACAGAGGCTCCATGGGGGTCATCTACGCAACCTACGACCGCGTAGAAAAGCTGCCGCGCGCGCTTAAAACACTGCAGCAACGCTTTGCGCACATTAAAGAAATGCAGCAGATGTTCATCGAAGAAGCCTCTGTTTGGGTGCGCATCGAAAAACATCCCTTTATTGTTCGCGCTTATCTGGTAGATATTTTTGAAGGTCAACCTTTTGTAATTACCGAGTATATCCGCGGTAAAGAAGGTGTTGGCAACGATTTACGCGCCTGGCTGGGCAAACCAGAGCTAACCCTCGATGTAACCATGGAATTGGCCTTGCAGATGGCGCAAGCCCTGCAGCATGCCACCCGTAAAGTCTCTGGACTTGTACACCGCGACCTAAAGCCTGGCAACGTGCTCGTTGACGACCGCCGGCGGGCGCTGGTAGCAGACTTCGGTCTGGTTTACGCCAACGACTCGCGGAGCGGTACGCCGGCCTACATGGCACCAGAGCAATGGATGCGAAAAGAAGTTACGATGCAAACCGACATCTACGCTTACGGCTGCATCTTGTATGAAATGATCACAGGCCATCGCCTGTTCAAGGCACAAACGATCAACGATTGGCAAAACGTCCACCTCAACCAGGAGCCCGTGCTCCCCTCTTTGCTCAACACCAATGTTGATGAGGGACTCGAGCGCTTTGTACTCAGATGCCTCGCAAAAGACAAAGGTGAGCGACCATCGGGTTGGGAAGAGGTTGTAGACGAGTGTACCAACTGGTACCGCCATCTTACGGGCCTAAATCCAAAACTCGACTTCAGTACATACGACCTCAAAGGGGGCGAACTTGTGAACGCAAGTTATTCGCTTACCCAATTGGGCAAATATCAGGAAGTACTTGAAGTGTGCGACCGGGCCCTGCTGCTGAATGCCAACAACACCACTGCCCTCTACAACAAAGGCATTGCGCTTGGCAAAATTGGCAGATACGAGCAAGCTGTAGCAGCATACGAACGCATCCTGGCGCTCGACCCCAGTGATGCCGGCGCCCTGTACCATAAAGGCAACGCGCTGATGGCACTTGGTCGATATGACCAGGCCGTGATTGCCTACGCAGATACCCTTGCAGTGAATAAGGAAGACGCGGCCGTTTGGTATAACAAAGCCCTTGCGTTAAACCACCTTGGGCAGCACCAACAAGCCCTCGATGCGTGCCTGCATTCGTTGCGCATCGACCCTGAAAATGCCGCAGCCTGGCAGAACAAAGGCAACGCGCTGATTGCGCTGGAAAAATACGACGAGGCCGTTGAAGCCTACCAAAATGCCATTGCCCTCGACAGCGCTGACCTCGACTCCTGGTACAACCTTGGCAATGCCCTCATGACCACAGGCCGGCATGATGCAGCTGTGGAGGCCTATGACAATGTCTTAAACGTAGCCCCCAATGATCCGGGAGCCTGGAATAACAAAGGCATCGCGCTAAAGCATCTGGGCCGGCATGAAGAAGCCGTAGCAGCATACAACCGGGCACTTGATCTCGACCCGTCGGATGCCGGCGCGTGGAACAACAAAGGCAACGCCCTCCTGCAACTTGGTAAAACCGACAAAGCGATGACCGCCTTTGTCCGCGCCCTCGTGCTAAACCCGGAAGATGCCGGTGCCTGGTACAACAAAGGCATTGCGCTCGCGCAGGTACACCGCTATGCGCAAGCACTCGAAGCATACAACCGGGCACTTGCCATCAATGCCGGCACAGCCCAGGTATGGTACCACAAAGGAATTGCACTCATCAAAACCGGCCAATACGAAGAAGCCATTAAAGCCAACGATCGCGCCATTAAACTGGATGCCCTTTCGGTGGACGCATGGTACAACAACGGCATTGCCCTCAACCACCTGCGTCGATACAAAGACGCGGTGACCGCTTACAACAGGGCGTTGTCGCTCGACCCCAAATATGCAGATGCCTGGTACAACAAAGGCAATGCGCTGACCAATCTTGGCCTCCTCCAGGATGCGCTGGAAGCATATACCAATGCGCTGGAACTGAACAACGAAGACATCGAAGCAGCCTACAACAAAGCCATTACCCACGGCAAACTTAACCAGTTTGAAGAAGCCAACCGGGCGTATGACATTGTGCTAAACTACAATGACCGAGACGTAGACGCGTGGCTCAACAAAGGGATTGCGCTTGACAGCCTGCATCGCTACTCGGAAGCCTTCGTTGCTTATGAACACGTATTAAACTTGAAAGACGACCATCCGGTAGCCTGGAGTAAAAAGAGTGGTATTCTGATCAAGCTGAAGCGGTTCAGAGAAGCTGTGCAGGCCAGCGACCGGGCGCTTGCGATCAATGCGCACGAGCCAGAAGCCCTGCGTAACAAAGCTATTGCGCTGAATTATCTCAGGCGCTACTCCTGATCTGGCATCCGCTACTGGATTCCAGTTAACGTTGCATACCGGGTCGTAGCACATTGGACATTCCCACCTCCTTGTTCGATATTCAACCGTACCCAAAATCGAACAACGCTGAAACAAACCCCAAAAACGCGATGCCGCTTTCCTGCCGCTCGTTGTACCCTGCTGTGCAAACAAGCTTACTGATATGCTTGCTGCTGCTGGCTACCGGATGCAAACCCACTGACAACAAACCAGAAAATTATCCACAGCGTCCGATCAGCTTTTTTGTCCCCTGGAATCCCGGAGGCGGCACCGATACCGTTTCAAGGGCGCTTGCGGTTGCATTGCAAAAACATCTAGACACCTCGGTAAATGTTATAAACCGAACGGGCGGCGGCGGCGTTGTCGGCCACCTTGCCTTGTCTCAGGCAAGATCCGATGGCTACACCATTGGCGCTGTTACGGGTGAAATAACGATGATGCACTGGCAAGGCCTGACAGATTTGACCGTGAACAACTACACCCCGATTGCGCTGTTGATGAATAACCCGGCAGCCCTCACGGTACGCGCTGATGCCCCCTGGCAAACCCTCGATGATTTGCTAGGCGCGCTACGTACTGACCCCGGGACGCTACTGGCTTCGGGCACCTCGCGCGGAGGTATTTGGGATCTGGCACGTATTGGTTTTTTAAATGAAGCCGGCCTGGAAGCCTCAGCAATGCCGTGGGTACCGAGCCAGGGCGCGGCCCCTGCCTTGCAGGAATTGCTTGCGGGCGGCGTGCAGGTTGTTACAGTGGCCCTTGCAGAAGCAGAAGCCCTCTACCGGGCTGGTGAAGTTAAAGTTTTAGGCGTGATGGCCGATGACAGACTCGCTGCTTTCCCTGAAATCCCTACCCTCAAAGAACAAGGCATCAACTGGCAAATTGGGGGCTGGGTATCACTGGGCGCACCAGCTGACCTGCCAGACGCCGTTAAAGCAAAACTTGTAGCTGCTACGCGCGCAGCAGTCTCGGATTCGGTCTACGCCGCCCCGCTAGAACGCGCCGGCTTCAACCTGACGTTCATAGACGGCGACGCCTTTGACAATTTCCTCACCGAGCAAGACGAAATCAGCGGCAGACTACTCGAAATGGCAGGTATGTCGAAAAAACAAGGAAATTGAGTAAAGCCCTTAGCAACAGCGCTGATTCGAGATGCTCATGATCCTGTAGTTGTTGTCCTCCTCGCCTGACACAGACACCACCCATGCAACGACGCGCCATACATAGAGATGCTTTTTCGGGCGTGTTGCTCATCAGCCTGAGCCTGTGGGTTTTGTGGTACAGTAGAGGGTTTCCACAACTCGACAATGGCTATCCCGGCCCCTCCCTTTTTCCAGTGCTTATCGCCGGTTCAATCGGGCTTGCCGGGCTCTGGCTTGCCTATCGTGGCTTGCGTCAATCGGGGACTCCACGTAAACCCCGCACAGCAAAAAGCGTCCTTTCTGGCCTCGCCCGACTTCTTACCGGCATTGCCCTTGCAGCACTGTACCCTGTGTTGATAAACTACACACACTTTATCCCCGTGATGGCATTCCTCATTCTCTTTGTTGCGCTCATGCTAAAGCATACGGCATGGCATGCAATGCTGATGGCCATCTTAAGTGCTAGCCTGATTTACGGACTGTTTACGCAGCTTTTGAATGTGCCTTTGTAAGCCCGTCTTCTAAACACAAATAACCGCTGTTTGCCCTATATTGGTGCGCTGAACGTACCACCTAGTTTGCGGTTATAACAATGTCCATATTCTCCTGGGAAGGCCTGCTTGCCCTTGTGCTTGGAGGCCTGTATGGATCGTTGTTTGGTGCAATTCCCGGTCTGACAGCGACGCTTGCTGTAGCCCTGTTTATCCCAATCGCCTTTTTCCTTGAGCCGGCTGTTGCGTTACCTGCCATCATCGCCATTTCCTCCGTTGCCATTTATGCCGGAGATGTGGGATCTGCGATTGCACGAATTCCTGGCACACCAGCCAGTGCAGCCTACGCAGATGAACTCCATGGCCTCACTAAATCAAGGGGACCGTTTTATGGCCTCGGCATTAGTGCACTCGGATCAGCAACAGGTGGCATCATTGGCACCCTCTTGCTAATTTTCAGTGCAACGGCCCTCGCACGGCTTGCAGCCCAGTTTTCATCCTTTGAGTATTTCTGGATTGCTGTACTCGGATTAACAGCCGGCATTTTCGCCTCTGGACGAGCGCCTGTCAAGGGGTTTGTCTCACTCGCCATTGGCCTCCTCTTTGCCACCGTTGGCATCGACCCGACGCTTGGCTTCCCCCGCTTTCATTTTGAAAACCCAAACCTGTTGAGCGGGCTGAATTACATCGTAGCCATGATTGGGTTATTTGGATTCTCGGAAGTCCTCGAACACCTGTACAAAGGAAGCCGCAAGACCAACGCTGTTGCGATTACGGATAGCAAAGATTCGGGGGCCAGGCTTTTTTTTATACAACCCCTCAAGCTAATCATTCAGGAAAAGTGGGCGGTGGTCCGATCGTCACTGCTTGGGGTAATGGTAGGATTTCTGCCTGGCGCCGGCGCTGACATTGGATCTTGGGTAGCAACCAGCGTTCAGAAAATGCAGGATGAAGAGCCGGATAAAGTTGTGCTTTCAGGCACAACCAGCAACAATGCAGCCGTGGCAAGCGCATGGATCCCTGCGCTTTCACTTGGCCTCCCGGGTGATACGGTAACGGCCATTGTGCTCGGTGTTTTCCTGATGAAAGGCATTACACCTGGCCCAATGCTTTTTGAGCAAAGTCCTGAGCTTGTCTACGCGTTATTTGCGACATTTCTGATTGCCAACCTCGTACTGCTCCCCTTTTACGGTTACCTTACCGCACGGATTGCCGCACGCGTAATCAGGGCTCCGCTCACCCTGATTGTGAGTGTGATAGCCGGCCTCTGCGTTGTCGGCGCCTACGCCATCAACAACAACCCGTTCGACGTTTGGGTTATGGCTGGCATGGGACTGGTAGCTTTCATCCTCCGACGCGGTGGATTCCCGCTGGCGCAGGTTGTTTTAGGGATGGTATTGGGGCCAATTCTGGAGCAAAACTTTATGGTCAGCGCCATTAAGTCGAGATGGAACTGGTCCAGTTTTTTTGAACGTCCGATTGCGCTTGTGCTGATGGTACTCACCCTGGTTATTATCGTCGCCGGCATCCGGTTGGTGCGCGCAAAAACCAAACAGTAGTTGCCTGAATCGGCTAAAAAGGTCTATAGGGGACCCAATCTCGGGCCTATTTCGTATCTTACCTATACCCACACCCCACTGGATGGTAACAGACGTCTGTATAGTATGAAATCGTGTAAGATGGCATGGCTCCTTGTGTGTGTCCTGGGTTTTGCCAGTTGCGAATCCAGTGCACCCGTATTAGAAAAGACTGAAGCCCTGCCAACTGCTGAAACCCCTTCACTCGCCATGCGCTATTCCGTTTCTCAGGTATCCGAAGCCCGCACCACACACAATGTTGACCAGCGCGCCATGACCATTGAGGGCGTGCTTAGCGTCGGCGTCGCCGGCAACAGCAATGAAGACGCGTGGATCCAGATTCAATGCGCGGACAGTTCTGCCGTATCCCGCGCCCGCGCCGCTCTCGGAGATTCTCTCGCCGGCATCCCAATCCACTTCTCCCTGTCCGATTCGATTAAGGCGCAGTAAACTACACAAGATACTTCAGCTAGTTAATTTAGGAGCTGGTATTTAATATAAATCCAGTATACAGATGCGGATACATTTCGCCCGTCTGTTCATGCTTGATATAAATTAGTGGCATATTCTGTTCAAAAAACACAACCATGCCCTGTCGGCTTAATAGAATATTTTCGCCTACAAGAATAGAACCCTACACCAAACCCCACCATCCCCTAGATATGAGCAGAACATTCAAAGAACCTGTATTGGGCCTGATAATAATAGTGATTTCTTTATACCCTACTAATACCATTGCCCAAAACACTAAGCAAAACCAACCTGATTCCATAAGTACTGAAGAGCAGATTTTGATTCTCGAAAAGCAAATCAAAGACGCCCAGGAACTGGCGACTCAATTACAAGAGTCTCTAAGCTTGGCAAATACAAAGTCAGTAAGAAATTATGAGTTGCATGCTTTTACTTGCATCGAAGTGAATGGACAAAATAGTTCAGAGTGCGGCTTACAAGACCACTGGAGACTCGAGTTCAGAACTTATGCAACAGAGCCTGTTAACTCTCAGGGTAGTTCGAATCTAAAGCATAACCCCTATGGATACCCAATCCCTCCAAATGACAAACCAAAGTTTAAAAACAAAGGAGGCTGGGGAATATCGATTGACCAGTATGCTAACAACTCGGTACCAGACCCAGATCCAGCGATCGAAAAGTCATTCGAAGAGCTTGCAATTACATCAATTGAGACTAAACTAGATAAATTGGCCATTTATTCTACGAATAATACTATTGCACGTACAGAATTAAATGCTAATGGTGTGGTTGCCATTCTGGCAAATTATTATCACGATCTCTCGTTCAATAATTTTATTTCCATTGGTGGTTTTCTAGGTCTTGGCTTCGCAGGCATTCATGCTGCCTAGGCAACAACAGATAAAGCAGGAGTGAAAAGGCAATTTGGGTTTCCATCTGCTCAATTTGGCATTAACGTAACTATACCAGCCAATTCTTTGGCAGCATTGACTATTCAATACAAAACGGCTTTATTCTTCCCTGAAGATATAAATTACATAGAAACGCTTAGTACTCCAGCGGAATTCCCCGGTTTTAATCGGGTGAGTTTTTTCGCTAAAACTGACTTCAATATTGGAGCTAGGCTTAGATTAAATCAATTAGGTCGTTGAC
>JBCCIM010000020.1 GCA_039111535.1 Bacteroidota bacterium
AAAGAAAGTGGCTTTGATAGCAGTGGCCAACAAGCTGGTAAGACAGGTGTTTGCAGTAGTCAAAAGCGGTGTTGCCTTCGACAATGATTATGTCGAAAAAATGAAACTGAATACTTGATTCTTAACACAGTTCATCCTGAGTCCGGGAAGGATCTCTGCATGCATGGCACCGTACCTAAACTTCTGTGCAAACCCTCTATCCAAAGCCAATGAAGCAAACCAGTTTTCTCATCCTCGCCCTTCTACTCGCAGTCGGCTGCGATAACAGTACTACTGCCCCAGAACAGGAAATGCAGCAGATGGAAACCGTAGGCACCATCACAGCAGGCCTTACCCACGACGGGCTTGACCGGACCTACATCCTCTACGTCCCCGAATCCTACACCGGAGATACCCCCGTCCCTGTTGTCTTCAACTTCCATGGCTACACCTCCAACGCGACCGAGCAAATGGGCTACGGCGATTTTCGTGCGATTGCAGACACAGCCGGCTTCATTGTCGTGCACCCGCAAGGCACTTTGCTCGATGGCAGCACGCACTGGAACGTGGGGGGCTGGACGCTGGCCAGTACAGTCGATGATGTAGGGTTCACCGCAGCGTTACTCGACAAGCTGATTGAGGGCTACAACATCGACGAAAGCCGCATCTACTCGACGGGGATGTCTAACGGCGGATACATGAGTTTCTTGCTTGCCTGTCAGCTTAGCAACCGAATTACGGCTGTGGCCTCTGTGACGGGGTCAATGACACCTGAAACCTACAGCGCCTGCAACCCGCAGCATCCAACGCCAATTTTGCAAATCCACGGTACCAATGACAGCGTGGTGCCCTACAGCGGGGCAGTGTGGACACGGTCCATTGAAGATGTGCTCGACTACTGGGTAACCCACAACAGTTGCGACGGGAGCATGAAAACTGTTGCAGATCTGGCAAATACGAGCACGGCGGATGGCAGTACTGTCGACTACATTACCTATCCCTGTAGTGTCGACAACGCCGCAGTAGAACACTATCAGGTAGCCGGCGGCTTCCATACATGGCCTGGTGCAGAAGGGCCGGGCACCAATCAGGATATTGATGCCTCCGTTGAGATTTGGCGCTTCTTTTCGCGGTACGCACTACCCACAAATTGATCAAGCTCAGACGCGCAGCCCTTTAGGAATCACAACCTTCTCGAGGCTGTCAAAAAATGCCTGCGCAACGATGGCTAGCACTGCAGCCGGGATGGCGCCTTCAAGAATGAGCGCGGTATCATCAAGTCGAATGCCAGTGAGAATGGGTTGTCCATAACCGCCGGCGCCAATCAGCGCACCCAGTGTGGCCGTTCCAATGTTGATGATGGCAGAAGTTTTGATGCCGGCAAGAATGGAGCGCGAGGCCAGCGGCAACTCAACTTTAAGCAGCTTTGTGGAAGGAGAGAGGCCGAGGGCGTGAGCCGACTCAATAAGCGGTTGCGGGATATCGGTCAGGCCGGCGTGTGTGTTTCGGACAATGGGCAGCAGACTGTACAGGAAAAGTGCAACCATGGCCGGCGGCCCCCCAATTCCTAGCAGTGGAATCATAAAAACCAGAAGCGCCAGCGACGGGATGGTATAAATTACACCCACAATCCCCAGGATCACTCGGCCAATCTGTTCATATCGCGCGGCAATAATGCCCAGCGGGATGGCAAGTAAAATGGCTGCGAAAAGGGAAATTAGCACCAGATAGAGGTGTTCGCGGGTATATTGCCAGATACGCTCCCAGCGTGTAGCTTGAGATACTGCAATCTGGTTGTCCTGGAAAAAGGTCTCGTTGAGGAAATCGGCTGCGACAACGGCTTCTGGATTTTTGTCGAGTTTTGACCGGGCGTTGAGCGCGGTCATGCCTGCTTCATCGATCAGATGCTCAAGTTTCTTTAAACGTGCTTCCGCGCCGGGGAAGCGGTCCTCCAGATCATCACGATAGAGCAGGACCGCCTGGTAATCTGGGAAGAACTGCCGATCATCTTCCAAAACAGTGAGTCCGTAGTACGCAATCTCTGCATCTGTGGAGTACAGGTCCATCATATCGATTTCGCCAGACTCCAGCGCCCGGTAGGCAAGGTCGTGTACGAGGCCGCGGACGTTTTGCTGGGGCAGTCCGTATGCACCTTGCAGCCCCGGCCATCCATCTTCCCGATCCATAAACTCATTTGAAAATCCGCCGACGAGTTCAGGATGATTGATCAGGTCTGAAATCTGCGTGATACCAAGCTGGGTTGCCCGATCAGTGCGCATCCCAATGGCGTAGGTATTGTTGAATCCAAGCGGACGGGTAATGCTTATGCCGCGGTTGGCTAGGGAAGCCTTGAGCGCATCGTAGTTGGCTATGTTTTCCTGGGCGAGTACATCCTGGATGAGGGTGCCGGTGTAGTCCGGGTAGATGTCAATTTCGCCGGCCTGGAGTCCGTTCCACAAAATTGCAGTCCCGCCAAGTTGCGCACGGTGTGTTGCCGGTAACGCGTTGTTGGCGAGCAACTGTGTTGCAATCTCTCCGAGGATAACGGATTCGGTAAACGACTTGGAGCCAACCGTAATGGTGGATTGCCCAAAGGCCGGAAGGGCCCACGCAAAACAGAAGAAGAGTCCGATTAAGCAGCGATTACCCATCAAAAACCGTCCGTTGTGCGTTGGTGAAAGCTTCGACAAAAGGGGTAGCGGGTGAGTCAATGAGGTCGGTAAACGATCCCTGCTGTTCAACGCGTCCTTCGCGCAGGAGCAGGATGGTATCTGCAAAGTAGCCGGCTTCGTGCAGGTCGTGGGTGACCAACACCACGGTTTTGCTGAGCCGGCGGAAGATAGACCGCAAATCGGATTGCAGGTTGGCGCGGATCATCGGGTCAAGTGCGCCGAGGGGTTCATCGAGGAGTAGGACGTCGGGGTCGAGCATCAGGGCGCGCATCAAGCTGACGCGTTGCTGCTGGCCACCTGAGAGTTGGCCGGGGAAGCTGTCGAGCCGGTCAAAAGGGAATTGCACAAGGTCGGCCAGTTCGCGCAGCCGGCTTTCCTGTCGCTCTTTGGGCCACCCGAGTTGGGTTGCCAGCAGGGTCACGTTGTCGCGTGCCGAGAGATGGGGGAAGAGGCCACCATCCTGAATCACATAACCCATGTGGTACCGCATGGCTTGCAGGTTGTCGCGGGTGATGGGTTTACTGTCGAAGTAAACGTTGCCGGTGGTTGGAGCGATAAGTCCGTTCATCAGCCGGAGAAGTGTAGATTTGCCACAGCCGCTGGGCCCGATGAGGACCGTGGTTTCACCCGGTGTCGTGGTGAGGGACAGCGGGTGCAGCGCAACGGTAGATGCGTACGTCTTGGAGACCTGGTCTAGTTCGATCATGGTACCTTGGTGCGGCTGTAATTTAGCAGCGGTGCCAAGTCAATGCACAGGTATCCATTTGGTTCAACAACGGATCACGGAAAAGTAAAGCCGGTAATTCCCGGAGTCTCGGATGCATGTGAAGAAATATTGAGTAGCATTCAGGAAATCATCTCCCATGGGATCTCAGCCGCGATAACGGCGTGAAATGCCCTCGTTTGCAGAAATCAATCGGCAATCGAAATTCGACATTCGAATGGCCAACGTAGCTCAGCTGGTAGAGCAGCTCACTCGTAATGAGCAGGTCACCGGTTCAAGTCCGGTCGTTGGCTCTGGTCTAACATGGAAAGCCGCTGGTAGCGTATGTAGCCGGCGGCTTTTTTTGTTTTTGCATTTTGGCTAGAAATCTATCACCGCGACTGCGCAGCCAACCATTCCATAATCGTCACAGCCCTCCCATCGATCTCGACCAAGCTACCGTCGTAGTCATGCCGGGCAACGTTCGCGTGGCCGTAGATCCAGCTCAAGTGGCCGTTGTAGTGGAAGCCGGAACCGCCAAAGAAGCCGGTGATGTCTACCACGTGGTCGTAGTAAGAGAAGTACACGTCGGATGCGCCGGCAGCTTTCAACCGATTGTATACCGGCACCACCGTTTGCTCTGGATCGGTAACCGTATCATCTTTTGAGTGGATAAACCACATAGGGATTTCTTTAATCCGCTCAATCTGTGCATCTGTCAGGTACTCATTCGAAAAGGCTAGCGCGCTTGGGAACGCGGCTGCGTAGAAGTCGGGATACTCGATTAACAGTTTGATGGTCATATAGCCGCCATTGGAGCAGCCGCCTACATAAATCCGATCTCGATCTATGGATGGGTTTTGAGCGATGTACATTTCAATCAGGTTTTGGAGCGCCTTAAAGTAAATATCGTCAATCTCGCCCCAGGTTGTGCCCTCGCCGCTGTCCATCCAGCGCGTAGGTGTTTGTGGAACCAGTACAAAAGCGCCGCCCATAATCGCCTGTATTTCGTCGGATGCATAATTGGCAGCACGGTTGGCCACCAAGGGAATGGACGGATCTGTTCCGCCTTCACCGCCGCCATGCAGCCAGATCAGGAGGGGCGGTTTTTCGTTGTTGGTTTCCGGACTGTATGCTGCGTAGGTGAGGGTTGTGCCGTTGCCATCTGAGAACTTTCCAGAGAGATCAAAACGATCAATGATGGGCATGATTCTGTTCACTTCCCTGTTCCAGATCAAGCCGCTCGATTCATCCCTGATGGTCATTTTGTAGTCTACCCAGGCGTTGCCGGGGCAGCCTTTCGCCTGCGAGTACTGCATGGGTGAGCCGATGGGTAGATTGGGTGCCACGGCTAACACGAGCGTGACATGATTGCCTTCAGCTAACCGGTTGCCGGCTCCATTCGATACATACCCGTTGATCACACGCCGGCTACCCAGCTGCTGACTGGCGGGGATGTTATCGCAATCTGACGACCGTTGTACCAGGACCTCGTAGTTGCGCCAGTTGACCGTCTTGACGGGTTCGTTCAGCGACAGCATGACTTTGCTCACCGCCGGCCCCCAGTCGTAGCCTTCTATGACGATACCGTATGTGCCGTCTGTCGTTGGGGAGGCAGCAATGGAGCCGTGAAAGGCTGTGAAGAGGAGAAGGAGAAGTGGGAGTTTCTTTGTCATTGTGGGGGTCTCGAAGTGGGGTAGTACACTATGGCGATTCAAGGGGGAGTGCATAATAAGCAACTTTTTTGATTCCAGAGACTGTATACGTTTTTTTTTGCTTACCAAAAAACAAATCTCCAAAACGGCACCACCAAATAAGGCGCGCTGACTGATCTATCACCGAAAAACTGACCCATTCTAAATTTGAAAAATTACAGGTTCAATCGATCCTGTTTTTCGGGAAGCTTACACTTCCAGCAGCGCGATTTGCTGTTTCGCAGATGAAGGTGTGTCTCGACGCGATTTACGCCAGTTGGAATAGTGAGGCTGCATGTTGTATAACACCCGCGTCTGTCGTGCCAGACTTAATCTGGAATCCTGAGGGATGGCGTACAGTTTGGCTATTTGTATGCCTTTTGCTAGCCGAGTGGATACCGAATCAAGTTCTGCAGGACGTGGAGGTCAAGGGGATGACTAAGCGCGCTCAATGCCAAAGGTCAGCGTACCAACGTAGCCCCCTTCCACTTTGGTCATTTCCGCGATGGGGCCACGTTTGCCTTGTCGTTTGAAGATGCCGTCGTCAGCATTCATGGTACGGTTGCCACTTTTGGTGCTATATGCCTCGGCTCCATAGACGGCTTCGTTTACTTCTTCCGGGAAGTAAAGCTGACTCGTAAATACTTCGTTGTTTTCTAGATATACTTTGATGTGGATGTGGGTAGCACGCCCTGGGTACCAACCAGGATAAATAGTTTTGAAGGCGACCTCGCCTTTGGCATCAGTCACCTGGGCACCCCGCAGGTACGTTTTGTCGTTGTTCGGCTCCTGATGGAAACGCGGACGGTCTTTGTTTTCCGGTTTTGATCGATCCATAGGGCGGCCACGCTGCTCCTTGAACTCGCCGTCTTTGGTATAGACGGTTTCATAACCTGAATAAATACCGCCAGCATCGCAGCTCCAAATATCCACTACCGCATCCCGAACAGGCTCGCAGGCTTCATCTACAACTTTGAGTTTCAGATCCAGCACAGTACCGGGCCGGCCCTCGGTGATGTCCTGCCGGATCATCTTGGTGTCGAAGTAGAACGGCCCTTCTGTTTGTTGCGGTGTTACCGTGCAGGATGGTAACGCAGAAGGGGAGATGGCTGCTACTTGTTTTTCTCGCAGCGCGAGCGGTGCAAGGGCAGCACCAGCGCCGGCAGCACCAATACCCAGTACAACTTGTCTACGCGTTAGCTTTTTCATGGAATTGGATACGATAAAATGGAGTAATACACACTGAATAATAGTGTTTTGCTAAAATGGCTCACGCCGCAGCTGTTTCTTTTTCAGCTTTCGATTTTGCCATAATGGCATCTAGGCTGTATTTACCGGGGCCAAGAGGGAGTAGGCCTAGCAAGACGAACATATTCTTGAACGCGTGCGCTGGTGTTCCTTCTCCAGAAATAGCGTGCCGCAGTGTTGCAACCAGCATGGTGCCGGCTAGCAGTGCGACTATTGGACGATAGAACAGGCCGGCTGCGATCATTACCCCGCCAACCGATTCTGCAAAGGCAGCCAAAAATCCGAAGAAAGTATGGCCAAAGCCGATCCCAAACATCTCTAGCGTACTGCCCAGGCCTGCCCAGCTTTCCGGGCCACCCATGAGTTTGCCCCAGCCGTGGAAGAATAGGAAGCCGAGGCCAAAGCCAAGTCTGAAGATGAGCAGGCCATGGTCACGATACTTGTAGAGGTTGTCCCAAATCATGGTGGTAAGTGATTGGTGAGTAAATAAAAAACCGCCGGCTGAAGGGGAGCCGGCGGTTTAATATACTGATTTATGCGTTCTTTCGTGTTCTCGGGATCTCGTATCACCCCACAACACTCCGCACTCCAAACTCCACACTCAAATAATAATTAACCGAGCACCCATACGGCCGCGCAGTGGCAACAGACACTTCCTGCCCGTTCATTGCTTCTTCTAATGCGGCGCGGACGTAGTTGTTGGCCGTTTTGGTTTCATTCTCGCGGGCGCGTGGCTTGTCGTCGATGCCGCCTTTGTAGATCAGGGTGCCTTCCGGATTGATGATGTACATGTGCGGTGTGGTTTTGGCGCCGTAGAGCCGGCCGACGTCACCTGATGGGTCGAGCAGAATGGCCGTTTGCTGGCCGCCAAACTTTTCGTTCTGCATGTTCATACCGTCAGCTTCGTAATAACCCTGTTTGCCTGGGGAAGAAGAGACAATTGAAAGCCACACAACATCTTTGTCTTTATACGCTTGCTGGAGCTCTGGCATGTTGCCCGAGTTGTAGTGACGTTTCACGTATGGGCAGCCAAAGTTCAGCCATTCGAGTACAACAAACTTGCCTTCGAAGTCTGCAAGCGTGTACGATTCACCATCGGTACCGGGGAGGATAAAGGCCGGCGCAGCTGCGCCAATTGTTGCGTCATCTGCTGTGTTCGATGCAGGCGCATAGAAGCCCACAAAAAGTACCGCAGCAAAAGCAAGCAGTGCAATAGGTAAGAATTGGGTATGTGTTTTCATGGATAGTGTTCTATGTTTTTTATTCGGATTAAACGCAGGATATACTGATTAAAGTGACGCGCCGGCACGATCCGGGAGTGCTGAGAGCGCGTCGAGAATAATGGATTCGTTCAAAATTTCGGGAAGCAGCACTGGGGCCGCGTTTTTACCTGTGTAAAGCGCATACACCGGGACGCCATTTCGGCCAAGTGCTTCGAGGGCCTGTGTAATTTCAGGGTCTTCGTTGGTCCAGTCGGCCTGAAAAATCGTCACGCCTTTTTTGCGAAATGCATCCTGCACCGCAGTGGCGTTTAGCGTGGTGCGTTTGTTTACCTGACAGGTCAGGCACCACGCTGCCGTAAAGTCGATGAACACCGGTTGACCCTGTTCGCGCAATGCGGCAACCGCAGTTACAGAGAAGGGTTGCCAGCCCGATTTTACGCTGGCTGTTTCAACTGATGTCAAATCTGCCTGGCTGGCGGCACCGGTAAATACAGCGGCCATAGCGAGCAGGGTGAGGGCTGATGCGCCAGCGCGCGACCACAGCCGGGTACGCGTTGATATTTGAATGGCCGGCCATTTGCCAAGCACCCAACAGGCTGCCCCGAGCAAGAGCAGGCCCAGCAGCAACAGCGTAATGCCATCCGTGCCCGTCTGTTTGCCAAAAACCCAGATGAGCCAGATGGCCGTTGCCAGCATTGGAAAAGCGAGCACTTGCTTGAGCGTTTCCATCCAGGCGCCGGGTTTTGGGAGGCGCTTCACCAGGTTGGGCATGTTAGATAGCAACACGTAAGGCAAGGCCATACCGATGCCCAGTGCGGTAAAGATGAGCAGCCCTTCCGCAGTAGGTAAAACGATGGCAGCACCCAATGCCGCACCCATAAACGGTGCCGTGCAGGGGGTAGCAACGAGGGTGGCAAGTATGCCGTCAAAAAAGGCACGCTGGTGACCGCTGCCGCGAGACAGGTTGCCAAGTCTGGTTGTGAAGAGGCCAATTTCAAATACGCCCAGCAGGTTGAGTCCGATAACAAAAAAGAGGGCTGTCATGCCGGCAATAAACAACGGCGATTGCAACTGGAATCCCCAACCGACCTGACTGCCGGCAGCGCGGAGCGCAAGCAGGAGTCCGGCGAGCACCCAAAAAGAAGCTACCACCCCAAAGGCAAAGAACCACCCATGTTTGCGGATGTCTGTGGGACTACTGTCTGTTTGCTGGGCAAAGCCGAGCACTTTGAGCGACAGTACAGGAAAGACACAGGGCATCAGGTTTAGCAGCAGACCGCCGGCCAGGGCGAGCAATAGTAAAGGCAGCAACGCTTGTGTTGCCGGCTCAGCAGCAGCGGCTGCAAATCCTTGCTGGTCCTGCACCGGGATATCAACGGCGAGGGCCAGCGTGTTGTCGGCTGATTTGTTGATCAACACACCCGTCAGCTGTTCAGTTAATCCGCCGGCATATTCAGACTGCTGCAGACCAATCAGGTAAGCATTGCCATCGCGCGTGACAGGTTGCGGAGCAGCATGTTCTACAACGCTTTGTGCGCTTGAGAAAAAGTGAACATCTTCCCAATTTCCCTCAAAGGCTGAAGGCGGCACAACGCGGAGCACATAGCTTCCAGTTGTGCTGGTTGCTGCTACGTCCCAGCTTTCATCGGAAACGGGCAGTTGGTTGCGTGCTGTGTTAAAAAGCGGGGCGTCAGCACTTGATGTAGGCGTTGCCGCTTCAACGGGCAACTGGATAGAGACGGCTTCCTCTGCCGGTAAGCAGATTTCTTCGCAAATCAGCCAGTAGACTGTCGCTGTAATTTCGATCTTACTTCCCGTCGCCAGGTCTGCTGGCGGGGTGATGGCTGTCAGGAGTGTCACCTCGTTTTCATAGCCATACGTGCGCAGCGGGGGCAGGTCAATTTTGTGGGGAATAGGCCACTGGATGGCATCAGTGCTAAACGTTGCCGGCAAATCCCATACAATTTCAGTCGGCTCCCCCGAATCACCAGGGTTCAGCCAGTAGCTGTGCCAGCCCGGATCCATTTCCAGGTGAAGGCCCAGCGTAAACGGCACCCCGGGCTGGATCGATGTCACTTCTGAAATGAGGCGTGCGCTGCTGTACGGACTGCTGTCCTCAACTGCCTCATCCTGGGCCAATACAGGCGAAGCCACGAGGGTGAAAAGACTGATCAGGAGTGGGATAAACAATCGCATACCGTTAGCTCAGGTGCTCATTGAAAAAATCGACGGTTCTTTCCCACGCCAGTTTGGCTGCCGCTTCATCATAGCGTGGCGTCGTATCGTTGTGGAAGCCATGGTTCACACCCGGGTACATGTGCGCTGTGTACACCTTGTTGTGCGCTTTCAGTGCTTCTTCGTACGCCGGCCATCCTGCGTTGACGCGGGCATCGTTTTCTGCAAAATGAAGCAGGAGTGGGGCGTTGATATTGGGCACTTCTTCAGCCGATGCCTGGCCGCCATAAAAAGGGACCGCTGCTTTGAGTTCGGGTACGCGCGCAGCCATCATATTTGAAATCCAGCCACCAAAACAGAACCCTACCACACCAATCTGACCGCTACACTGTGGATGGCTTTTCAGGTAATGGAACGCGGCAATAAAGTCTTCCAGCATTTCACCCCGATCGCGTTCGCGTTGTAGCACGCGGCCTTCGTCATCCGTACCCGGATAGCCACCCAGCGGCCAAAGCGCATCGGGGGCAAGTGCAATGAAATTGGCGAGTCCGGCGCGCCGGCAAACATCTTCAATATGTGGATTCAACCCGCGGTTTTCATGCACGACCACAACACCGGGCAGTTTGGCCTCGTTGCCGGCCGGCATAGAAAGTAATCCGCGTATGGTACCCCCGCCTTTGGGGGATTTGTACTCAACATAGTTATCATCGAGCCGGCTGTCACCTGCCCGTACTTGCTGTGCCGCAGCGTACTTGGGCGACAGGAAATTGAGGATCGCTGTGGCTGTCAGGCCGCCGACGGCATATTGAGACAACTGCTCCAGAAACGTACGGCGGTCCATGTTACCGTGTACGTACCGATCAAAAAGATCGTAGACTTCCTGTTTGATGTCGTCTTTAGAAATTTCTCGCATGATTCAGTGGGGCAATGTGGGGCAGGTTTTATTCGAGTCCGAGTTCAGCGCGGAGGGGCAGATCCGCGTTGTTGTTATGATTCCAGTAGGCCAGCATCATCCGTTTGTTGCGGGTCGCTTTTGTTGTTCGGGGGCCAGAGCGAACATTGCGTGTTTCTTCCCAGCCTTCAATTTCGTGCGGGAAATCTTTGTTGAACGTAATGTGCAAGGTGCTTTGGATGACCGGGTACTTGATGACGTACTGCATCACATTGTCGCCGACTTCTTCCATCGAGGCTTCAGCATCCATAATTTCAAAGTCCATGTGATCCAGTCGCTGAATCATGGTACCCGGAATCATTTTGAATTTGCCTGTGGGCAACAGCTCAGGGTCGAGCCGGATAGCGTTCCACACTTCATCTTCCAGCATCACGGCATCCAGCGATACATCCTGATCCCCTTCACTTTCGAAGTAGGAGCGGCCTTCGATGTGATATTTGTTGCTGTCGCGGTTGATCTGGGTAAAGGTGTGCCCACACCATTCCTGCGAAGAGGTTGCCACCTTGAGCGTCCGGGGAAATTCGCTGCCCGGGATAGGGGTAAATACCGAAGACATCATCGAATACGGATAGATGCCCGTCGTGAAATTTCTTGTGGCGTTGAGCTTGAGCACACTCACTTTGTCATCGCCGGCGCGACTGGGGTAGTCGAGTTTTACTTGCTTCGACTTCGAGAAGTCTTCCGTGACAAAAATGAGCATGGCTGTTCCTTCGCGTACTTCGCCGTATCGCGATTGCTCGAGTGTGTAGCTTGTCAGTTCAGCTTCACCCTGGTACCAGTAATCGCCAAACTCATCCACGCTGGAACTGGTAGAAGCCAGGTTAACCGGACTGACGTCGGGGGATGGTGTATTCGTCTCCGGCGCCTCACAGGCAGTGAGGAGGCAGGCAAAAACCAACAACGATCCCGGGAAACTCAACCGTTTCATAAAATTCTTCAGTAAATGAGCTTGATATAAATAGCTGTTAATGCAGGCGTCAACTAGGCCGTTCACACCGCATACTCTTTCAGAATGAAGGGCAGAAATGATTTGTTTCTCATTTAACGTAATCATTACAACTACCTAAAACGACGTCTGGTGCATTTGGTGGCGGAGCTTTAATCCCTCTTTATACTTGTTTACAACTTTTAACAACACGCAGTTTGACAGATGCCGTTCTTTACTGGCAGCACCTTACACCGATTTTTGCGATGAGATGGACATGGATGAGACTTTCTCCCGCGATCAGCGCTGAAACCAAAGATCTAAAAAATGCAGGCCAACTTTTCTGGACGGACAGGACCACAAATTTGCAGCGTGTTTTTATTGATTTGCTTTATGGCCGGCACACCCGATGCTTTTGGGCAATCGCGTGAAGCAGCGGTGCCGGAAACACAACAACAGATGCGAGCGGAAGCGGTGTCCGAATCCATTGCATTGGATGGTTTTCTGGATGAAAGCGCATGGGAGACGGCAACGCCCATCACAAACTTCAGGCAGTATGAACCGGTGGATGGTGCTGAAGCATCGCAGCGGACAGCAGTTAAAATTCTCTACGGCCAGAATAGCCTGTACGTTGGTGCAATGCTCTACGACGACGAGCCACAACTGATCGAGAAAACCCTTGGCCGGCGCGATGATTTTAACCGTGCAGACTGGTTTCTGGTATCCATCGACGCGTATTTTGAAAAACGCACGGCTTATGTTTTTGGTGTAAACGCAGCCGGCGTGCAATTCGACGCCATACAGTCGTCTGGCGGTGGAGGAGGAGGTGGCGGTAACGCCCCCCGTGGCATGGACCCTTCCTGGGATGCCATTTGGTATTCAGATGTGCAGGCAACAGGTGACGGCTGGAGCGTGGAGGCACGCATCCCATACAGCATGCTGCGCTTTGCTGATGCGCCCATCCAGACGTGGGGCATTCATTTCACGCGCCGCAATCCACGACTGGGTGAGCAGACCGAGTGGCCCTACGTGCCGCGTACACAACGTGACAATCTCATTGCCCAATTTGGCGCCCTTGAAGGGATACAAAATATCAAGCCACGCCGGAATATCCAGGTTTCGCCCTATACCGTAACGGGCTTGTTTACCGAAGAAGATGAAAACGTCAGCGGAAAAACGGCAAGCAGCAGTACGTTTGACGTTGGGGGCGACCTCAAAATAGGCCTTGGCCCCAATATCACGCTCGACGCTACAATCAATCCAGATTTTGGGCAGGTCGACGCGGATCCGGCAGTGCTCAATCTGACAGCCTTTGAGAACTTCTTCGAAGAGCGCCGGCCTTTCTTTGTAGAAGGGATCAATATTTATGAGTTTGACATTGGCCGCGGTGGCTTGCTCTACACGCGTCGTATTGGGGCAGATGCGCCCATTATTGGTGCCACCAAACTATCAGGTCGTACAGGATCCGGTTTGTCGTTTGGCGTCCTGGGTGCGGTGACTGGCAATAATTTTGATCCTACGCGAGAATTTGGCGTTGCCCGTGTGCGGCAGCAGATCGGCCGGTATTCCAGCGCCGGCGCCATTGCCACGTTTTTTAACGGCACAAACCTGGATGAGGGGCGCCTGAGCACGTTTGTTGCTGGTACGGATTGGGATCTCCGCCTCAAAGACAACCAATACGGTATTGAGGGATTTCTGGCGATGACCCGACGAAACTGGGCAGATGCCTCGATTGGTGATGAAAACGGATACGCCGCGGATCTTACAGCGCGTAAACGGCAGGGCGCATGGAATGGGAGTATGGGGGTGAGTGTGTACACTGACAGTTTTGAACCCAATGATCTGGGACAACAACGCGAAAACAATTACGTCTCGCTATTTTCCAGATGGGAGCATGAAATAAATAGTGGGCAGCCTTTTGGCCCCTTTCAACGCGCCGGCTTCCGCATTTTTGGTATCCAGCGGTATACGTACGATGAAGGACTGGGGCTCGGGCAGCGCCTGAGCTTTGGGTCTCGTTGGACGCTCACCGAATTTCAGACAATCGGGTTAGATTTTGGCATTGATGACGTCTTTGGTGGGTATAATCAGTTTGAAACCCGCGGCTTGTTATCCTGGGCAAATCCGGCCAATTTTGATTTTGAAATTGACTTCGAGACCGATGCGCGGCGCAACTGGCAGCTTGAGCCGGCCGTTGAAATGGCATTCCTCGACAATGGCGGCCGCGAATACGGCCTGGTGTTGGAAGGGCGATTGAATGCCGGCGCGCGTCTGTCCTTGTCTGGTGAAATTGCCGGCGAGTGGGAGCAAAACGTGGTAGCCTGGTCAGCCAACGAGTCATTCCGGCGCCTGGGCGACGGCTGGCTGATTGGCCTCGAGTCATCTGCCCCGGATGAACTGGGTGATACAGACTATGTGCCTGTGGCAGACAACGGCACCCTCGATGCGATTGTGTCTACTTTGACACCGTTTGACACGGACGTTTATTATGCCTCGGTCTTTGGCACCCGCGATACCCGCTCGGTAGATTTCACGCTGAGAGGCACTGTTACCCTGACGCCTAAACTTTCGGTACAGCTATACAGCCAATTGTTTGCTGCGCGCGGTCGATATGAAAATTTCCAAATCCAGCAGGATCGCGATAACCTCGCTGCTTTTGATGCTTACCCGAAGCGCGATGAGTTTTCATTCAGCAGTTTGCAGTCCAATGTGGTGTTGCGCTGGGAATACAGACCCGGCTCCTCCCTGTTTCTTGTCTGGACCCACGGCAGAAGCGCTGAAGACGTACTCAATCCACTTTCCCCCTGGAACGGTGCACCATACACCCGGTCCCTCAATGACCAGTTTGGCGATACCTTTAACATCTTTCCGGAAAATGTACTGCTGTTTAAGTTAAACTATACGTTTCTTTATTGAGTGAAGAGTGAGGAGTTTGGAGTGAAGAGTTTGGAGTGAAGAGTTTGGAGTGAGGAGTTTGGAGTGAGGAATTCGATTTTGTACCAACTGAGGGGGCACACGGCTACTCGCGTCGCTCACCATACTCTAGCCACTGTTATACCCGATCCCGTCATGCCCAGCTTGACTGGGTATCCACCCGTTTGGCAGTTCAGTGAACTAGCACCGCCGTATCCTATACCAGTCGCCCCGATCCCGTCGTGCTCAGCTTGACTAGGTAGTCCACCCGTTTTGCAACCGGCTTTAAGCCTACTCATTTATAAGCATGCCATGCCTGTATATCCTCCAATTAAGCCCGGAGCAACAGTAGCATGAAGAAAACCACATCAATCGCCATTCGAAACGCGACACTCAATTCACTCCTCACTGTAAAAAGCAATCTTCTCTTTGCTCAGGATTTCGTCGGCCTGGATGGTTGAGTCGAGGCGGAGGAATTGATCGGCTGCGGCAGGCCATTGGGGTAGGCCTTCGCCATTAGGGTTGCCGGTTTTTACAAAGTTGACCCAATAAGCAGACATCTGGCTGGCAAGGGTGCGGTCTGCGGCTTCCCAGGGTCTGTCGATCAGGTGCTGGTTGTCAAACACGTAGGGAATTTCTGAAGAGTGGAATGCTTTGTAGCGCGGATGCTCTGGCCAGGGTGTTGCGCGGTCGAAGCTATAGTTGAACGTAGTAGCTGTCCCGGTTCTGGCCCGGTGCTGGGCGAGTTCATACAGTCCCATCGCCCATGTATCCTGTTGCTGTTTACTGAATGCGTACTTCAACGCTTCTTCAGAATCAGCGGGATAGAGGGCTTTGAACGCGTCTAACCTTGTCTCGCCATAGTTCTCCCTTGCCATTTCGTAGAACGCGTCGGCGTTCAATTCATCCGGGTTGAAGAAAATGCCGGCAAACTCATCTGCTGTAAAGCCCATCAACATCGGGACGTCATTGTGTGCGCCAGCATCATAGGCAGAAGTGGGCCATATCCACCCATCGATATTGGGAACGAGGCGAACTTGCGCACGCTGTGCATGCAGGGTATGCAACGAATCTGCTGAAAGGGCACGTAGCGCTGAGATTGAGCTGGCATCAAAGCTTTCAAGCAGTTGCTGGCCGGTCTGCTCAGCTTCAGCAAGTGTTGGCATAAGGCCGGCCCCAGCACTTTGTTCAATGGCTCCATGAAACAGATCTTTTGCAAGGGGTGAGGCGACAAGCGCGCGTACTGAAATAGCACCGGCAGACTGGCCGGCTATGGTCACTCGGTCGGGGTTGCCGCCAAAGGCTGCGATGTTTTTCTGAATCCATTCCAGGGAAGCAATTTTGTCGAGTAATGCATAATTGCCAGAAGCATTGTTGGGGGATGCTGCTGTTAATTCGGGATGGGCAAGAAATCCAAATACACCAAGCCGATAATTGACCGTCACTACGATGATACCCTGTGCGGCCATGTTTTCGCCGTTGTAGAGCGGCACTTCGCCAGATCCCTCTACAAAACCGCCGCCGTGGAAGTACACAAATACCAGCAGGTTTTCAGCGTTGTTTTTTGCCGGCGTCCAGATATTCAAGGTCAGGCAGTCTTCGTCGACCTCGTTGGCAATCAGGTATTCCATGGTCCACGGCAACCGATCTACCGGAGCGTTCTGCATGCAACTGCTACCAAAGGTGTCAGCAGCTTTTACGCCTTCCCAAATCGCCGGCGCTTGCGGGGGCGCCCAGCGTAGTTCGTCCACGGGTGGTGCAGCAAACGGAACACCTTTATAGACTGTTATCTCGGCGTTATTGCCGGCAATACCGGTAAGTTGCCCTTCTGCGACTTTGACAACTGCATCTGGCCCAACCGGTGGCGCCTCCGAACATGCAAACAAGAGGGTAAACGACAGCAGTAAACAGCGGTGAAGAATCCGGAAGCAGTTCATTGATTGCTTTGTTGCCTGGTGGGATGGTTACCGGGCAGTATAGCTATTCCTCGACAAAGAATAAACAAAAGCCAGCGAGGTACTATGGTGTCGTTGGCTGCGCAATTTCGGCTTCTGCTGGTCGTGCAAATGCATCCAGTGATGGCTGCGCCGTAGAAAGTGTAATGTCACTGAATTTCGCTTCTCTGTAGGTTTCACCGGTTGTGCGCGTTTCGCTGTCCCAGGCATAAGAGGTCATCTGGGTAGGCAGCAACAGCCCGTCAACTGCTGCCCATGTATCATAGGCGCGTGCATAATACTGCTCGTTGGCGGTTTGCGACATAAAGGTCACTGTATACAGCAGGAACTTAAGCTGGTACGAGGTGGGGTCAAAGTGGGCGATGTAGTAATCATTCGATGAAGCACCCGTGCCGGCGTCAAACGTGATTTTTATCGTCTCGTAAGATTCGCCGTTTACTGTGGTTTGTCCCAGATATTCCCGGTTTGAGCCTGGGTCTGCGAGGACAAAAGGAATGGCAAAGAAATAGAAGTCGAGTCCGCTGGCAAAACGGGGGTTGCCGGGGTACGCATCGAGGGCCGGCGCAACCCATACATCCTGCCCATTATTTCCAAATATATAACCGTCGCCAGTGTGGAGGATTTTTCTGTTGTTGAGGTCAATCAGGTGGTGCTCTTCGCGTTCCCCTTTGACAATGTTGTATTCAAGGCTGCCAAAGCTCTGCCAGAGATCCAGGCCGCCATGGGCTGCAAGGGCTTTATCCAGAACATCCATATCGACTGTCGAGGCAGGGGGCTCAGCTTCTGCTGTGTCTGGAGCCGGCTGGCAGGCAGCACATAGCAAAAAGATGAGGCCAATAGAGGCGCTCAGTTTTGACAGAGGGTGGGTGTGTAACATGGTTGGGTAGGATGATTGAGGTGGTGCAAGAAAATACGTTAAAAAGTTCAGAATCAGCAGTAATAATTCCTTTTGGCTGACGCTTGGTGGTATTTTGTATCCCTTTGTTACCGTCGACCTGGCCAGGGTACGCCGCGAACTCAATCCCTGGAAATGGTCGGCAATCATGTGGATTTACATGGCCGGACTCGCTTACATGGCATCCCTGATTGTATACCGGGGCGGACTTGCACTTTGTTGGGGAGATAAAAAGACATTCGGTTATTCAGCATGCTATTTTGAGCTTAATAACATATTATAGAGTCATGCAAATTATGGGTAAGCAGGCAGGATCAACATGACTTCGTGTTTCGGTTGACTGACCATTTGCTGCCGGCCCATTTGTACACACCTGTTTCTCCAAGCCACCCGCCAAAATAATGTTGAATCGATTTTTACTCCTGTTTGTCTCCGTTGCCTTATTGGGTTGCAATGCGCCGGCTTCGGATAAAGCTGATGCGTCCCTGCTACCTGCTCAACGTGCCGAGGCTGTAAAGGACGACCCAACGGGCAGTGCATACCAAATGCAGGGTGCAGCAACAACCTTTCTTGCATCGCTGTCTCCTGAACTTCGTGAACCCGGTATGTTTGCTTTGACAGATGGTGATGCACGCACAAAATGGAGTAACCTGCCGGCTTCCATGTACGAACGCGTTGGTATTCGATTGGGGGATCTGTCAGATGAACAGCGCCGGCATTTCCATAATCTACTGCGGGCATCTTCGAGCAGTCAGGGCTACCTGAAAATGTCGTCGCTATTCTGGATGGAGGACATCCTGCATGAAGAAGCGAAAGCGCGATTTGAACGGGATGGCGGCAGCGACTTTTTTGCGCGGCTGATTGAGAGCTGGCGGTCTGAAAACTACTGGGCTTCTTTTTACGGCGACCCGGCTACAGATGACAATTGGGGGTGGATGATTACCGGTCACCATCTGGCAGCAAGCTTTACGGTGGTTGACAACGATGTGGCCTTTACACCGCTGTTTCTAGGTGCAGAACCTTACGAAGTAGAAGCGGGGACCTTTGCCGGCTGGCGCGCGCTATCCCACGAAGTCGAACGGGGTTTTGAATTATTACATGCCCTTTCTGCAGCGCAGCAAGAACAAGCTGTATTGGATACGGAAATTCCAAGGGATGTACTGGAAGGTCCGGGCTTAAAGCAGAGCCTGGAAACATACCAGGGCATTGCCGGCAGTGAACTCAATGCACCGCAGCAAAAATTGCTCAACCATCTGATTCACGAATACGTGAAGAATGCTGATCACGACGCCGCCGAGCGACAACTCGCTAAAATAGCGGCGGATGGCATGGATAAACTGTTTTTTGCCTGGATTGGGCCTACCGATGACATTTCAAAACGGTACTACTACCGCGTTCATGGACCATCCATTCTCATCGAGTACATTCGAGAGCGGGGCGTGGGTGGCGATCAGGGCGCAGCTAACCATGTACACACCATGGTGCGCGATCCGCAGAACGATTACGGAGAAGACTGGCTGCAGACGCATTACGAAGAGCATCACAGCGGACCGGGAGGTCCAGGCGGTCCGGGCGGCCCACCACCAGGTGGAAATAACTAGGCTGTAGTGCATTGCTCAGACGGATGGACCGCAACATCATAACAGATCTCTACCTTGAGCAGGAGCCTGTGCCGCGTTTGCACCTGGGCAGCGCGGATAACTATTTGGCGGGCTGGCTGAATACAGACCTGATGCCACATAACGGATATGGCGACGCCGGGCAGGCCTATGTATTCATGGATGCAGCGAAGCCCTTCCCACTACCCGATAATGCGTTCCTGTATGTTTACACCGAGCATATGATCGAGCATTTGAGCTGGATAAAAGGGGCACGCATGTTAACTGAATGCGCCCGGGTACTGCAGCCGGGCGGGAAAATACGTATAGCAACGCCAAATCTTGCGGTACTGCTTGACTTGTATCGGCCGGATAAATCTCCTATCCAGGAACAGTATATTGCCTGGATAGCCGAGCGTTTTTTACCCAATGTTGAGGAAAGCAGCGATGTTATGGTCATCAACAACGCATTTCGAAGCTGGGGACACCAGTTCATTTACGATGAAAGCTTCCTGACAAAAGCACTCATTAAAGCCGGCTTTCAAAATGTGGTGGCTTGCGATGTTGGAAAAAGCAGTGACCCGTATTTCGACCAACTGGAACGGCACGGCATACGCGTTGGGAATGAAGAAATGAATGTGTTTGAGACCATGGTTCTTGAGGCAAAATTGCCGGCTTAAAGCATAGACTGCGCTGTACAGACCGCCACAGCGTTTTTAGCTGCTCCGTGTAGATGGAATGAATAAGCATAAACGCTGTGCATAAGGTCCTGGTCTATCTTATCGTAGTAAGGTCAACTGACTTCAACCTATGCGACCACCCACTAGGTACAAAAAAATAGATGTTGAAGGTTGTTTGTAAGTCCCAGTAAAGAAAAATAGTGGTATAGGACCCAAAACCTTCAGCCTTTAACCTGCAACATTTAACAGCAAACACAATACTCCATCAGGATTGAAGTGTTTGCCCAAGCTTACCCATCAGCGGCCATTTTCGCCGTGCCCATGCAGATTGACGCCCGATACGAAGGAGACACACTCGTGCTGTTACTCGCCGGTGACTGGTCCATCGACCAGCCCCTGAAGCGTTTCATGCCGCCGTTTTCTGCCTGGGAAGACGAGCGACAAGTGCGCGCCATCGGGTTTGATGCGTCGCGGTTGGGCAACTGGGATAGCAGCTTACTCACCTACGTCCTGGATACGCTCCAATTCTGTGAGTCGAACGGACTGGCATTCAAGGGGGAGACCCTCCCTGAAAATATCGCGGGCCTGATCGATTTATCCCAGGCAGTACCAGAGGCTGAACTCCTGGACCAACAGGAGGACAAAGGGTTCTTGCCCCGTTTGGGCAGGGCCGGTCTCAAACTCTTTCAAGAACTGACTGCTTTTGCCCGATTTACAGGCGAGTTTGCACAGACCTTCACAGGCTTTCTGTTTGGCCGAGTGAAACTACGGTGGCGTGACTTCTGGCGGATTGTGCAGTCTAACAGTTCGAGCGCGTTACCCATTGTGACGCTGATCAGTTTTCTGATGGGATTGATCCTTTCCTTTCTCGGCGCGGTGCTGCTCAAGCGGTTTGGGGCAGACTACTACGTGTCGTATCTCGTGAGCTATGGGATTTTGCGGGAGTTGGGCGCACTGATGACAGCAATTATCATGGCTGGCCGAACGGGTGCCGCTTTTGCTGCTGAGTTGGGCAGCATGAAAATCTCCGAAGAAATAAATGCGCTGGAGACCCTGGGTATTTCTCCCATGGATTTCCTCGTATTGCCGCGCTTTCTGGGCATTTTTGTGACGTTGCCGCTGTTGACGATTTACGCAAACTTTATTGGTGTCCTGGGGGGCGTGCTGGTGGCTTTGAGCATGCTTGATGTTGGTATGACACAATTCATTACGGGATTTCTCGAGCCCGTGTCTATGCTCGATGTCATGGTCGGTTTGTTTAAAGCAACCATCTTCGGTGCCATCATCGGATTGGCCGGCTGCATGCGCGGATTACAGACAGGCAACGACGCCGGCGCCGTAGGTGTCTCGACTACTTCAGCAGTTGTGACAGCCATCACCCATATTATCCTTGCCAATGCCATCATCGATTGGCTGGCTGCTGTGGTGGAGATTTAAGATGACAGACTATCACCCTCATAGCAACGAGGTAGCGATTCGCATCAGCAATCTGACGATGGCTTATGCAAACTACGTTGTGATGCGTGATCTGGATTTCTCGATCCAGAAAGGAGAAATTTTTGTCATCATGGGCGGGAGTGGGAGCGGTAAAAGTACCTTGCTCAAACACATGATTGGCCTGAAGTCGCCGGCGGAAGGGCAGGTGCTGTACGACGGTCAGAGTTTCTGGGATATGGAAGAGGAAGGGAAGAACCATGTGCGCAAGCGGATCGGGATTTTATACCAAAACGGAGCGCTGTGGAGCGGGCTTACGCTTGCTGAGAATATCGCGCTACCGCTTGAGGTATATACTGATTTAGAGCGCGAAGAAATAGCTGCGTTGGTTTCGCTCAAATTGTCGCTTGTAGGCTTAAAAGGATTTGAGTCGTTTTATCCGGCGGAGATTAGTGGGGGGATGAACAAGCGCGCAGCCCTTGCGCGGGCGATGGCGCTTGATCCTGAGATCCTGTTTTTCGACGAGCCTTCGTCGGGCCTCGACCCGATATCCGCTGGCCGGCTGGATGACCTGATTTTGCGGTTGCGAGACGGCCTCGGCACAACCATCATCATTGTAAGCCACGACCTGTCGAGTATTTTCAAAGTAGCAGATCGCGGGGTTTTCCTGGACCGAACAGTCAAAACCATGACCGGCCTTGGCAACCCGTTCGACTTGAAATCAAATCCGCCTAACGAAGAAGTCCATCGCTTCCTCACGAGAAGCGGAGATGTGGATTGAAGCCTATGCATAATATACTTAGCGTATCTATCAATTTTAACCTAAGCACAGTCAACCACCAAACGCAGTCAAACAATGAGTAAACGCGCAAATCCAACGATGATCGGCCTGTTTCTGCTCGGTGGACTGGTGTTATCCATTCTGGGCGTTGTTGCATTTACATCCAATAGCCTGTTTCGGGTACAAGCAGAATTTCAGAGCTCATTTCGCGAATCGGTTAACGGGCTTGCCATTGGTGCAAAAGTAAAGTGCCAGGGTGTACCCATCGGCGAAGTCACCGACCTCCAGTTGTTAATTGATTTGGATGAAGAGACGTTTCAGGTGCCTGTTACCTATGAAATCGATATGGAGCGGCTGGACCTGATTTTGTCAGATGGCTTGAAATGGACGGAATACCTGGCGCTTCGCGAACATATTAAGAAAGGCCTTCGGGCACAGTTACAACTTGAGAGTATCGTAACAGGGCAAATGTATATCGAGTTGCGGTATGTAGATACGCCGCCCCTTTCTGATGAAGCATTGGATAACCTGGCCGAGAATGAAATCCCTTCTACATTTTCGCCGATGGCTTCACTGAGCTCTGAGGCGTCAGGGCTGGTATCTAACTTGCGCTCGTTCAACGTAAATGCCATCAGTGAAAACCTGACGGCGCTGCTTGTAAAGGCCAACCTCAAAATTGATGAACTGGATACCGAAGGCGTAAGCAGGTCGCTCATGCAGACGGCGTCTTCGATTCGCCGGCTTGTGGGCTCCGACTCTCTGCGGGCTACATTCGACAAACTGCCGGCTGCCTCCGATGAATTTGCGCGCACGATGGCCGATGTACGCCTGCTGGTACAGCAACTTGATACATCAACGCGCACCCTTACATCGCGCCTGGATCAGACAGGCACCGAACTGGATCAGACCCTGCGGGTCATGCGCGAGTCGATGACGCAGGCGAATTCGATGATGACCACCGACAGCGGCCTGGGCTTTCATCTGCAAGAGACGCTGGCAAGCCTTGCCAAAGCAGCGGATGCCCTGCAGGTACTCGCCAATACGCTCGAACAAAATCCAAGTATGCTCATCCGTGGCAAAGATGAAAACAACAACAGCGGCCAATAACTATGTATAGCATATCTCGAATAATTCCCCTGCTCCTGGTCTGTTTATTGGTTCAGGGCTGTGTAAATCTGAAACCAAGAGAGAACGAGACCCGGTTTTATGTACTCGGAGGCCAGCAACTGCAAGCGCCTGTCTCCAGCACCCAGGGCGCAGTCATTGGACTGCGTCGCTTGCAACTGGCCTCGTATCTCGATACGCCGCATCTGGTCGTCCGTCGGGGCGCTAACGAGGTTGGATTTCTGGACGCCCATCGTTGGGGAGAAGACTTGAGTCCGGCCATTAACCGCGTCGTGGCTGGGCTAATGACTGCAAACGCTGAGGTGAAGCAAGTGGACGTTGTCCCGTGGTCTGCCGGCGCCCGGCATGATTACGTGGTAGAAATCTCTGTGACCAAGTTCGAGGGTACACGGCTCGCGCAGGGAGGAGCAATAGGGATGCAAGCCCATCTGGAGGCGTACTGGAAAGTGCTGGAGCCATCGACAAATGCCGTGCTCAAGCAAGGAGTAACCGTGCATACAACAGAAGGACCTGTGTTGCTTGGATTCCCTGACCTGGTGACTGGCCTCGAAAAAACACTGGATGGCTTATCAGCGGACCTTGTTACAGCAATTAGCAGTATGTGATCTCGTGCAGGCCGGAGTGTGGCGATTGGATGACGTATTGAACAAGGATTGCTGGAGTTATGACAGACATCTTGCAGGTGCTAGCGCGTCATGAAGTGTTTTCGGAGTTGGACGCAGATGAATTGACTGCCCTGATACCTATTGTAGAACGGGTGACCTTTGACGCCGGCACGCGTGTTTTCGACAGCAAAAGAAAGCCCCGCTTCTTCTATCTGATTGAGTCAGGGACCTTTTCATTGGAGCTTGCCTATGGGGAGTTGAAGACGCTGGGACCCGGACAGCTTGTGGGCGAAATTGGTGTAATAAACGGCGATTTTAGATCTGGAACTGTTGTTGCCGATGAGGCCGTTACTGCCATCGAGATTTGTGGGACCCGCCTGTTTAACGAGGCTTTTGTACCTGCTACAACAGCCCTCAAAATAACGCGGGCGCTGAGCAAACGGATTACAAATTACCTCCGTTCGCGTACCCAGATCTCAACAGCGGAGCTGATCCGCCAGGGGGAAAGTGAGAATGTTGAATTTAAGTCGACGTTTCGCATGAACCTGTATACCAACAAGAAAGACCGGTCCATCGAGAAGGCTGCCCTTAAAACCATCTGTGCCTTTCTCAACTCAGAAGGCGGCATCCTGATGATTGGTGTAAATGACGAGGGAGAAGTGCTTGGGTTGGCGCGCGACAACTTTCCCAACCATGATAAACTGATGCTGCACGTGACCAATATGATCAAGGAGCGCATCGGTGCATTGCACCTGCAGTTCATCCAGTTTGCTATCGAGGAGATTGAGGGGCAGGACATATTACGTATCGACTGCTCGCCGGCGTCCATGCCGGCCTATTTTATGGATGATGAGCAGGATGCGTTTTTTATTCGCACTGGGCCTTCGACGACAAGTTTGCGTCTGCGGGATGTGCCTGCGTATCTCAAGGAGCGCTTTGGCAGCGTTTGACGGACACACCCCGAACCCGACTTTGTCGGGCCAACCCCACTCAAGAGGGGAATAGAAAAGTCCGTTTTTCTGGATAGGCGCCTAAATTGACGCAGTCGCTGAATTCCCTACCCAAGCGAGGAATAGAGAAGTCCGTCTACCTGGAAAGGTGCCTAAATTGACGCTGTAGGTGAATTCCCCTCTCGAGAGGGGTGCCGGTTGAAAATCGGCGGGGTGTGTCCTCAGGTGTGTATTTATGCCGGCTCCTTGGCCTTCGTTGACAGCTTCAATGGTAGGTACAACGGACAGGTACCCACGAAGCTGGTGATCAAAAAGATAGCAGCCAGGACGCCCAGCACAATTGCTACCGTACCTGAAATCTGACCTGTGAAATAGAGTACGCCAACAACTGCGGCCAGAATGAAGCGAACAACCCGGTCGATGGTGCCCATGTTCAGGTTCATAATATTTCTCCTTCAAAGTTAATTAAAAAGTGTCCCGCCAAACTCAATCAAAAGTCCAATTACCACAGCAATTCCAACACAGAGCATGCATACAAGCGCCAGTTTTTTTGCTGTGTCGCGTCTGGACATTGGTTGCCGTATCTGGGTGGATTTCAGTTTGATGGTTTACCTGAAAATAGACTTCGCCTCAGATACCTTCTGTGACCTGGATCACACAGCCCATGATTATACTGCGAGCAATGAATTAGCCATTATGCGGCAGGGTTGGGAAACGCATCCACATCTTCATCGCGATGCGTCAGGCATTTAAAGTCCTTCTCCAGGAGTACCGTGACGGATGTGCCGGCATAAACTTCTTGGGTGATGGTGGCTCCAACCCGCTCCGTATTGAGCAATTCATCAACCAGGGCATGTGATGCCTTGATGAGGATTTTACTGGTTTTGTAAGAGATTTGCAGCGGTGCAGGATCAGGGGTTACGCGCAATTCAAAAGATACTATCTGATCTGGTGTGGGGCCAAGTTCAAGTGACTGCGTAAGCGTGCCAGCAGCGTGTAAGGCTGTCAGCTCTGCCGGCTTGATACGCAGGCGGATGGATTGCGGGGCAATGCGGATTTTCATAACAATTCAGGTTCAGGCGCTGCGATGGGTTAACGCGTCTTTTTGGAGCACTGTAATGGCACCCCTGGAGAGCGATACAACCGATTTGTATTCAAGTTCTTTCAATAGCCGACTGACAACTTCTCTGGAGGTCCCGAGGTCGGTTGCAATTGCTTCATGGGTTTTTTTGATGACCGTATTGTTGGCAGATGCGTCTGAGAGGTAGCGGGCCAGCCGGACATCCATACGTTGAAAAGCGACTTCTTCCACAAGCGAAATGACATCCACAAGCCGGCGCGAGAGCAGGCTGAAAATGTAGCTGCTCCAATCGGGATGGGCCGTCAGCCAACGCCGGACGTATTGCGAGGGTACCAGCAGCGCTTCTATGTCGGTGACAGCAATTGCATTGGCAGGAAACACAATATCATTCATGATACAGGAAGCCGTCAGGATACAACTGTCACCGGTCAGAATGGGGTAGAGGGTCAACTCCCTGCCTTCATCACTCATTTTGTACACGCGTGCCTCGCCGCGCAAAACTAGCGGAAGGTACCCGCATTGATTGTTCTCGAGGCATATAAAGCTGCCTGCCGGCATCGTTTTGTGGATTGCCGTTTCGAAAAATGTGTTTCTGAATGCCTCAGTAGCATTCGGGAGAAACGCGAGGGCATCTAGTGCCTGGGATTCATCCATGCTGAATACGTTGGTACATACATCAAATAAAGTCAATGGTCCGCTAACACCATCAACCCACAAATCTTGGGCAATTGACGTTGCACGCCATTGAATATGGTGTTGTCATAGCCGAACTTAGGAAGAATATAACACCCCACAACGGGCAAATCCCACGCAGCACGTAGTGTTCGGTCTCGCACGGCAATTCGTCGGGCGTATTTCGGCGCTTCATTTCGACCCGCATGGCAGGAAAATTATCAGACCGATTACGTGAAGCAAGCCGCCGGCTTTTTGTAGGGCGCAGTGCACAACGCAAGTTGTTTGAAACCGTGCTGTCAGCAGACACGCATCCCTTTGCGTTACTCCACATTTATGGTCCGGGTGGTATTGGTAAAACATCGCTATTGTATGAATACCGTCATCTGTGTGAAGCAGCACATATACCCGTTTTGTATCTCGATACGCGCACCATCGAAGCAGATCCGGCGATATTTCTGTCAGCCATCCGGCAGCAGTTGGGGATAGCAAACAATGTTGCGCCGGCTGATATGCTTGGTGCTGAGGGCAAACACGTCTTGATGCTCGATACGTATGAATCTATGTTTGCGCTCGAGCAGTGGCTCTACACTTCGTTTTTTCCCGAATTGAATGACACGGTGTTTATTGTTGTTGCTGGTCGGTATCCGCCCTCGCCTACATGGACCGATAACCCGGGATGGCGTTCGCTTATCAAAACTGTTGCTTTACGCAATTTTTCGCCGGATGAAAGCAGGACATACCTGTCGCGGGTAGGCATGCCCGAAGACTTTCAGCAGCCGGCCATCAATTATACCCACGGACACCCGCTCGCGCTTTCCCTGGTCGCAGAATCCTTTACGCAAACAGATGCTGCAGCGTTTGACGGTGAACTCGAACCTGATTTTATAAAGGTATTGCTCGATCGGTTTGTTCGAGAAGCGCCAAGCCTGGATCATCGGTTGGCACTCGAGGCCTGCGTATTGGTTAATAACCTTACAGAGCCATTGCTCGCTACCATGCTCGAGCGTACCGACGTACGGGCGCTCTTTGAGTGGCTTCGTAGCCTTTCTTTTATCGATTCGGGCACGCGCGGCCTCTTCCCGCATGATCTGGCGCGTGAGGTACTGGGGTCGGAATTGCGCTGGCGTAATCCGGATCAACACAAAGTGCTTCACCAGCAGGCGCGCGTGTATTACAATGCGCAACTGAAAGATGCTTCTTCGGAAGAGCAAGGCAATGTGTTGAAAGACTACATTTTCCTCCACAGAGACAATGCGATTGTGCGTCCGTTTTTTCTACAGCTCCAGTCGCAGTGGCAGGGCTCTACAGCCGCTATTTCTACGGATCAATACCACCCGCGCGATTTGGCGCAAATTGAGGCCATGGTGACCAAACACGAAGGCGAAGCATCAGCAGCGTTGGCGCGGATGTGGATTGAAGCGCAACCCGAACACGTGATTCTGTTCAGGGATCAGCAGGGAGACGCTGCCGGCTTTTTGCTGTTACTTGCCCTCCATGATGCCAGTGAGACGTCGTTAAAAAAAGATCCGGTTGCGCAAGCGTGTGTCAAATATCTGAACACAAATGCACCACTACGCCCCGGTGAGGCCGCTACGCTTTTTCGGTTCTGGATGGACCGGGATGCCTACCAGAATATCACGCAGGTGCAAAGCCTGATTTTTGTATACATGGTGCGCCACTACCTGACAACGTCCAAATTGGCGTTTAGCATGTTGCCAATTTCCAGCCCGTCTTTCTGGAAATCCGTATTTGGCTATGCTGATTTGCATCACCTTGAATCGCTCGATTTTGAACGCAATGGGATTCCGTTTGGCGTATTCGGACACGATTGGCGGAGCCGGCCACCTGCCGCCTGGCTCGATGTGCTGGCTTCTCGTGAAACAGGCAGTGGCTTCAGTGGCACTGCAGAAGCTACACCCCAGCGCACCATGCTTGTGCTCAGTGAAGAAGCGTTTGGTGAAGCGGTGCGGATGGTATGCCGAAATTACACCCGCCGCGATCGGCTGGTTAACAATCCACTACTCTCTTCCCGTATTGTGGCGGACAGTGTTGCTGAAAGTGCTGATGATGCTGAGCGCGTGGAGGTGCTCATGCAGCTTGTTGATGACGGGGTGGCGTTGTTGCAGCAGAATGTTAAGCAGGCCAAAGCTTTCAAGGCGCTGGATCGGACCTATCTGCGGCCGGCTGCTTCGCAGGAGCAAGCAGCAGAATTGTTGGGATTGCCGTACAGTACGTTTAGGCGGCATCTGGCGACAGCGCTCAATGAGCTCATTCAGTTTCTGTGGCAGAAAGAGTTGGGGCGGTAGGTTGGCATTTCTAGCATTTTACCTGAGGTATTCTGAAAAGCTTTTGCCGTTTGGTTCGGGACGCGTACGTTCATTTTTTTGCTTGCCCAAAATAACGAACCAAAAAAAGGGCACCACCAAAGAAAATGCGCGCTTTTATCGCCATTCGCACTTGCCTTCCTGAACTTCATTCAGGAAAACGCTTCGATAAAAACTTCCTCCGCACACCGCCACGCATTTGGTGGACGTCCATCGCACTGATTATCTCAAAGCAACGGGTGTACTTTACTCAATGAAAATTGCAGAACTCCTTCACATTTTACTGGAGAGTACTGCACTTTTCTCAATATTGAGCAGAAAGTGAGCAGGTTTTGGTCTGGTGGGTGAGCAAATCAGGAGGCTATTCTCGAGGTCGGTTAACATTCCAATTAATAAACGACCTTTAAGGAGGTAGCATATGTTACGCAAATCTGTTATCGGATTTTGTCTGCTACTGGTACTCGTCAGCGTTGGTTTGCTGGCGGGGCCGGAGTGGGGAGATGCTTCCAGTCACCGTGAAGCACCTCTTATTAGCAATGATCCACTGGCGGATAATACCGACCTGTATGCATTTCGATCACCAGACGATCCGAATACAGTAACCATTATCGCCAACTACATCCCGCTCGAGGTCCCCGAAGGCGGGCCGAACTATCACACGTTTGGCGAAAATATCCGGTATGAAATCCATATCAAAAACCAGACATCTGTTGGGCCGCTTGGCAGCGCAAAAGATGATATCACGTACCGGTTTACATTTGACCAGGTGAACGAAGATCCAACCACGTTCTTCAACATCCGCCTGGGCAAACAAAACCTGAAAACAACCTACACGCTTGAAAAAAGCACAGATGGTGGAGAGTCCTTCACCACAATCCTTTCCGACGGTATTGTACCGCCGAACAACATCGGCCCTCGCTCTATCGAAGGTGGAGCCGGCCTGGGTACCGACTATGCCACACTGGTTGAAAATGCCATCATGACGGCATCCACTGGCGAAATGGTATTTGCCGGCCCGCGTGATGACGCATTTTTTGTAGACCTCGGCGGCATTTTTGACCTCGGCCAAACGCGTAGTGCGTACGGTGCAGATCCGTCGAACTCAGACTATGCGCGTGACGCCGTAGCCGGGTTTAATACCCACGCCATTTCGCTCAAAATACCGATCGATATGCTTCAGAAAGACGGTAAAAGCGTCAGCGAAGCAGAGAGCATTCTCGATCCGGATTTTGTGATTGGTGTGTGGGCCTCTGCAAGCCGGCCGCAGATCCGGACCCTTTCTACAACAGGGGAGAAGCCTGAGTACTCTGGTCCCTGGGTTCAGGTGTCACGTCTTGGTATGCCACTGACCAACGAGGCAGTGATTCCAATCGGCGAAAAAGACCGCTGGAATGCTGTAACACCGTACAGTGAAGCAGAGCAGTCCTTCTACCCTTACTTCGCCAACCCAGAGCTGGCTTTGTATATGGATGACAGCCAGTTTGGCGGCGCTGTGCCGGCCTTGAGTGCGCTGCGCGTCCAGTCGATGTCGTATCCCGCAGTTGGGGATGTTGATGATGACGGTGTTGCCGGGTTTGACTTCCGGAATACCAAAGACGGTGTTTATGAACTTGCTGAAGCCGGCGTTGACCTCTCGGGTACTGCTTTCGCTGTGCCGCTGAGCCCAGGCCTCGCTGCGCCGGGCATGCCGCGCCTCTCGGATATCTTCCCGATTTTCTACTATGGCGTGCCGAATGCCATCCCGTACCAGCTTGCCACCGGCAAAACCGGCGGTCCATTGAGCGCCGGCAAGCCATTTATCCACAACTTCCTGCCCATCACGCAGGATGCAGAAGGTGTGTTGTATGGTGGGGATATGCTACGCCTGAACATGGCGACACCGGTCACAGAACGCGGTACCTCTGAGTTCATGACCTATGCGTCGCAGGGCTTGATTCGTGCGGCAGTACTTGGCCTCGTTGGAGACCCGTATAACACAACGGCAGACCTCGAAGCCATTCCGCACATGGATGGCTTCCCAAATGGCCGCCGGCTTGAAGATGATGTGACAACCATCGAATTGCAGGCCGTAGGCGGACTTGTATTAGCCGCTGTTGGGTTACCTTTCGACGACGCAACCGCAAGTGATTACTCCGATCTGGCTTCTCCGGCACTGCTGGCTGAGCTTGGCTACAACGCCGGCCCAGTTGCCAACGATGTACCGCTGGCTGCAAGCTTCCCTTACCAGGCAGACCCGCACAACGGCTACGACTACGTCAAGCAGTTGACTGCGGCTGATCCGAATATGGAGCCTGTCGGGATCAACATCGGGGTAGGGGTACCAGATGCGTTTATGCTCAATCAGAACTACCCGAATCCATTCAATCCGAGCACAACCATCGAATACCAGGTGTCGCGTCCTGGCAATGTTGCCATCCGCGTGTACGATATCCAGGGCCGTATGGTAGATACGCTGGTTGATGGAGACCATGCAACGGGGCTTCATTCCGTCCAGTGGAATGCAGCGTCCCTGGCAAGTGGTACCTATTTCTACCGGATTGAGGCTGCCGGCAAATCTGTGCAGACCAAAAAAGCCATTCTGGTGAAATAATTCCCCGGTATGCTGCAAGCAAACGTCCATCCCCGCCGCGCCCACAGGCTGATTCCCCGGTCAGCAGCGCGGTGGGGCATGGGGCATCACAACATTCAGATACATCGATCCTATCAATCTGCATTCCTTGCTATCCATGAACGCAAAATCACTCGTACAACGGAGCGTTGCGCTCCTGCTTTTTCTAATCGTAATTGGTGGTGCCTTTTACGGTACCCGTATGCATCAGCAGGCGCCTGAACCAACCGCTACGCCGGTAACGTCCGTGGCCTGGTCAACAAAAAGAACAGACGCAATCAGCACCCTTGAAATGCGGTTGCGCAAAAAACCATCTGATACACAAAGCAGCATCCAACTGGCAGAATTGTATCTACAGGAAGCACAACGCTCGTTGCAAGAAGCGTATTACCTGCCGAAAGCGCAGGACGTACTTGACAGTATTTTAGCACGCGATAACGATGATTTCTCAGCCCTGACGTTGCAGGCCTCATTGTACAACACCTTACATCAATTTGAAAAAGCACGCGACATTACGCGGCAGCTTATTGCCCGCGGTAATGAAACAGGCTATATCTACGGTATTCTTGTGGATGCGCTTGTTGAATTGGGTGCATACGAAGAAGCTGTTGTAGCGTGTGATCGGATGATCGCGCTGCGTCCCGGTATCTCTTCCTACTCACGCGCTGCGTATCTGCGAGAGCTGCATGGGGATGGTGATGGGGCGATAGAAGCGATGAAGCTGGCGGCAGAAGCCGGCGTAACCGGCGAAGAGGACCGCTCCTGGGCACTTTATCAGCTCGGACAGCTGTATCTCGGGAACGATGACCTGGCCAGCGCTGAAGTAATTTTTAACGGCATTCTTGATGAGACTCCCTACTACGCGTATGCATTGGGTGGACTCGCACAGGTGGCCCTGCAGCGCGGCGATCTTGCAGCGGCTCAAAAGGGATTTGAAGAAGCATATGCATTTGTGCCGGCAGACGAATTTCTCGAAGGGCTGGTTGAGGTACAGCTTGCGCTCGGCGATCCCGAAGAAGTGCGTGCGCTGGAAGGCCGGCTTGCGCAAAGCTATCGCGATGCAGATGCCATGGGAGAGAATGTACGGATGGAGTACGCTGACTTCCTCGTTGACATCGAAAAGGACCTCGAACACGCCCTGCAGCTTGCTCAATTGGAGCAAGAGCGCCGGCCGAATCACATGCACGCCCTAGAGACCTACGCATGGGCCTTGCACAAAAATGACCGGTCTGCTGAGGCGATTCCCTACATCGAGCGCGCCATGCGGTTGGGCACAGGTGATGCGATGGTCCATTTCCGGGCAGCCCACATTTACCAGGGCGCCGGCGATCCCGATATGGCGGATCTTTACTTTGAATCAGCCCTGGATGCGAATTTGCACATTGAGAGTCCGTCTGCGGCTGAAGAGGCAAAAGCGTTATTGGCTGGCTAAGGACACAAGAACGTTCAAATTTAAAGAGGCCGGGGCTTACTGCTACCGGCCTCTTTTTTTGCCCAATAATGGGGATTAAGGGTTCAAAACACTTGTCAACCGGTTTTTTGTGCTTTCGTATTTCTGTACTTCCGGTTTATGCTACCGTGGTATATTCGCATTTATCCCATTATCGCAAAGAATGCCTGCCTAACACGCTTGGCAGTCTGTAAGTGCCGAAATACATCAACCGGCATTCGGCACTCGAAAATCGGCATTAAATTCTACAGTCATGATGGCTTGATTCGATTTTTGTAGTGATATGTAGAGGAATGACTGACAGGAGACACGTTATTAGTTAAGATTTAATCCAAATTAGGATCCAAAGCACTTGTAGAGCTGTAAGCAACTTCCGATCTTACGTGTAAAGATTGCACATACCCTCGATTACACCTGGTATCACATAAATTTTGGGAGTGAAAGAATGGCGAACGCAGAAGTGCGCACCCACCCAGTACTAGGCAAGCAACCGGAAAAAGGCACCTGGGACAAGGTGTCGATGACTTTCATCATCACCTACCACGTTGCTTTGTTTATTGGGTACATCTAGTCAAGTCTTTTGTGTACCCTTGTGCGTTTACTAAATTTAGAACAAACAAGGAGTTTCAAATGAAACCAACAGAAGAACCAGATTACAAAGCTTTGTTTGACCGAATGGAAGTTTTGATAGACCGTCTCTACAACAAGCACAAAGTTCACCGCAAAAAACGCCGTAAAAAATACCACAAATTGCTGCACAAACAGCTCAAGTTCTTGCGTGCACAGTTAGAGTAGGATCGTTCTGCGTCTCGGGCACCTCGATACAAAATTTATTGCAGTTGCAATAAATTTCACTCGGTGTCCGGGATTGCTCTGGTTTTAAGCTAGGGAAATCCTGCTTATCGAGTAGCTGGAATAAAACTTTATTTGCAAATTCAATCTTAATTCTGCATACCGAGATGAAAATTCACTCCATGTCTAAGATTATTCTGGTTTTAAAATAGAGAGAAGCTTCGGTCATCGAGCGTAGCCGAGATGAAAGAGCAAAGGGAAAGAATATGAATTGAGCTGTTCTGGTTCCACAGAAAAATGGCTTGTTTTTACAAAAAATTTTGTAATACTGTTATTTTAGGCCTTTTCTGAAAATGATAACTGATGAACCAATCCAAAATCTTAAAATACTAGATACAACTTTGATGGATGAGTTTATTCATCTAATAATTCAAAATATAGCTCCAGAAAAAATAATTCTATTTGGTTCCTATGCTTATGGAGAACCGAATATGGAAAGTGATATCGATTTATTTATCATATTGAGAGAATCTCAAATTCCAAGATACAAAAGAGCGAGACAGTTAAGAAAAGTTTTCAGAAAATATAGAAATTTGGAATTTGATTTTATAATTTATACAGAAGATGAAGTCGCTGAATGGAAAGATGTAGATTTATCTTTCGTAAATACTGTCTTAAAAAAAGGTCGGTTGGTTTATGAGAAATAAAAATAACCTTGTGCAAGCATGGCTAAATAAAGCGGATAAAGATCTTTTAACAGCAAAAAGAGAGTTTTCTTTTGAAGATCCTGTAATTGAATCAGTCTGTTTCCATTCCCAACAAGCTACCGAAAAATATATTAAAGCGTATTTGGTTTATAAAGACATACCATTTCCAAAATCACATGATATAGGAAAATTAATTGATTTATTAGATCAAAATGAAAAAGAACTTCACGAGTATAAAGATATAGCTGATACTCTAACTGACTATGGTGTAGAAATTAGATATCCTGATATAAATGACATTCCTGAAAAAGAGGAAGCGAAAGAAGCATTAGCAATAACAATAAAATTTCGAGAATTAATAACCAGTAAAATTAGAAGTTAAAGAATAGGAATCATATCTCAAAAGAACGCTTTTAAGAGCATCAATCTCGCCCATCACCCGTAGCGACTGATTGTATCAGTCGTACGATTGAATCTGCCATAGCTGCCAATGCCCGAGATTTTTCTAGTTTTAAGATAAAGAGAAATCTTGTTCATCGAGCGGAGCCGAGATGAGTTTATTTACATCTCTTCGGATTGCGATCCTTGCGGTTGCTTTCCCTCTCGACAATATCCTTAGAGCTTATCATATGCTGCCAAGACTTACCGATGGGAGTCGCTAGGGCAAGGAACTCATCCATATCCTTTATGCATACATTGCCGATTTTCCTACCATTTCGGGATATACGGTAGACCTGCTTTTTGCGAATTCCATCCCTATAACCTAAGTTGATGACAACTTCTTTGTTTTTGATTTTTAAAACACGGCCTATGCGAGGGATCTTGCTGGAAATCGTTTTTGCGAGCCTGACTGATACTTCGCTGACGTAGTTTTGGCTGGAGGAAAGAAAGCTAATCTTTTTTAGGATTTGCCCATCTTGCCTGTCGTAGAGAACGAAGTTTACCTTGAGTTCATTGCCTTGCAAAGAGTATGTACCATAACCTACATAGCGTATCTTTTCTTTGTAAAGGCGACCTGCGTCTAAATTGATATGGTTGAGAATATCAGGAGAATAAAAGACTCCTTGGGTATGCTTGTATTCCGGTTTCGCTTGGCGAATTTTCTCTTTCAGAGCTTTCTCTTCTGTATCCGATAGAACAGAGATGTTGGGCATGAGACTGATAGAAAATTTGATGGAGTTGGTCAACACAAGCGAGGTATCTGGGTAGTTCTTGAGAAAGTTGTCTGGTTGCAAGTCAAAGAGAAAGATCTTAGGTGTATTGCGGATGCCACGAGAGATTTCACCATCCAGAGTTGTGTAACCTTCTCTATAGGAGAGACTATTCTTACGGTAGCGAAGGGCTCGTTCCAAACGGTTGTGTATTTTGATATTACGTGGTTCGTCGTTACGAATTTTCTTCAACAGGTGGATCATCTCTTGTAGATACCCGTTGCGGTAGTAGTACTGGGAAAGGAATTTGCGCAATTGGCGGTTGTCTGGGATGAGTTTGCGGCTGCGCATCAAGCTGTAACCGGCTTGGCCATAGCGGTTGTTATTACTCGCTGAGCGATTTTGCCACAAACGATATTTCCCTAGATTGTTGCGTAACCAGTGGTTGGCACTCAAGTTTTGCAAAGAAAAACTTTCCGCAGAGTAACGACCAATTTCATCCAGGTCGTTGATACGTAGTACTTGTACATAGCTTTTGATCGCTGTGGAGTGGGAGCCTAGCTTTTTCGCAAGGTAGGCGTTCAAATAGTGCAACTCGCCATTTTCTGGGTACTTCTGCAACAAATCTTTGCACTGTTGTTGTGCATTGGCATACTCTTCGAACCACATAAAGGTCTGCATTAAGAGAGATTTGGTTTTGTCACTTTCTTGGTTTAGGGCAAGAGAGATGAGTAGATTCGATTGTGCCTGGTCAATTAGTTTTTCTACTTTGGTGGAAGGAAAGAGGCTGACTGCTTCTTGTAGGCTGATCTTCGCATACTCACGAAACAAATCGGGGTTTTCGGGTTCTAGGCTGGTAAGGTTTTTGAGGATTTTTTTGGCTCTACGGAAATTGCCGGAACTTGCATTGACTTTTGCGTAGAGCAACTTGAATTCGGTATTGTTGACAGTTTTGCCTTTTGCATCTTCCAGCTTACGTAGAGCCTGCGCATAATTCTCTTGCATGAGATAGATTTCTATTCTTGCTAGCAATAGGTGTGAGTTATAGGGTTTTTTACGTAAGTTTTTGTTGAGCATTGTTAGGCTTTTGCGGTATTTTCCCTCTAATGCCTGGAGCTTGGCAACACCTGCAACAGCTTCCATGTTTTTGGGTTCTAATTTTAAAATTTTGCGAAATGCTTGCAGGGCTTTCTTATTGGCTTCTATTTTTATAGAGCAACGGGCGACACCTAAAAGAGCCTTCAAAGAAGAGGGGTTGACCTGTAGGGCGTTTTTGTAGTGAAACAATGCTCGGTTGTAGTTTTTGCTTTGGTAGAGCTCATCGGCTTCTTTTAGGTATTTGTAGATATTGTCTGCGTGAACAGGTCCGTTTAGAGTCAGAACTGCTAGGAGAAGTAGAAAGATAGCTAAGAATTTATTGGTTGTTGGGAACAAAATAACCTGCCTTCGATTTTCCTATGATATTTCGATAGGATACATCCACTCGTATGTCCATGTATTTGCCTGCTAGATCAGAGGCCGTTTTGGTACGGTATGAGATAATGTATCTTTTGTCTCGTTTAGATCGGATAAAGGAGTATAGTTTTTTTTCCTTTTGGCTACCAGGAACCTTGAGAAATAACCCTCCGGTTTTTTTAGCCATATTCTTATACCGTTCTACAGCTTCTCCTTCTCCTTGCAAAGAGAGAACAATGATGGGAATAGAGTGTGCGTTGGCATATTGGATGTTGCGAATCATACTGTACTGTTTGAAGCTTCCTGGCAACTCCTGTCCAGAAACTAATAGGATAACCGCTCTAGGTCCTAATTGGTTCATAAGAGAACTGATTCCGTCAAAAATACCTTTTCCCAAGTTAATATTAGACCTTTCGGGAGGGGATTTGCGGATCTTAGAGTATACATCTAAAATAGAATGGCCGAATTCATACAACTGGACAGAGTCCTTACCAGCTCGGATGACATTGACTTGGTCCTTGACCGTGAAAGAATTGAAAAAGTCACCTAAGAAGCTCGCTAAATTGCCGGAGATGTGTTGGATGCTCGTACTATTTTCAAAGACTAGAGAAACGCTCAATTTGTCGTTAAAACGCTTCATATCCGCCTGGCCTACCAAAGGATAGATATTTTCGTTTTCAATGATACGGAAGGCACTTCTTCCTATTCCTGTAAGGTCTTGGTTTTTACGGTTTTTCACACGCATGAATACAGAAATGTCAGGAAAGCGGTTTAACTCGATTTTTTCAATGAATACGTTTAAATTGGAAGTAAGCATGTTGCGCGGGGCAAACATATCGATACGGTGGCGGGCGTAGTCAATGGTATACAGTGTTCCGGTATAGTCGTAAGCACTGGAGAAAGGCCGCAAGAACTTGCGGTACTTGCGGCTATGGTCCATAAACGAGCTAAGTTTGCTCCATTTGTCCTGATCCGGCTCATAGATAAGCAAACCAGCGTATTCATCGGCGACATATACCTTTTTACCGTGAATTTTAATAGAGCGCGGTTTTTGCAAACTGGGATGGCTGATATCAGCTATATAATTGCCCTCTGAATCAAACCTGACGATACGGCGGTTTCCCTTGTCTACAACCCAGATCGTGCCATCTTCGGCAACGGATAGACCAGACGGAGAGTAGAGCTTTCCATCTCCTTCCTTGCCAAACTCTTGGATAAACTCACCGGTAAGGTTGAACTTCTGGATACGGTTGTTGCCGGTATCCGCGATGTAGAGCTTTTCATCGGGAGAAATCGAGATACCAGCAGGTCCAATGAACTTACCTCTTTTGCTCCCTTTGCCCCCAAAGCGTTTCTGAAAATACCCTTTGGTATTCAAGATATATACGTAGTTAGAGGCAAAGTCACTGACAAAGAGATGCTTTTTGTGAATTGTGAAAAACAGAGGTCCGGTAAAGGAGCGGGCAAATCCACCTTTGTAATTTCCTACGGGAAAACCATTGGTATCAAATTTAACTATATTGGCCGAACCGAAAGACAGTACGTAGAGATTGCCAATATCATCTACCAAGGCATCGGTGGGGTTGCGGAAGCGGTAGCTGCGAAAACTATCTCCGGTGATTTTATTATAGAATGTTAGAGGGTGCTCTTTGCCCTCGCCTGCAATGAGCATGCGTAAGACTTCTCTACGGTTCCTCCAATAGGGGTTGCGTGAGTCTTGGTCGAGAATGATGAGTTCGTTGAGGCTTTCTTGCCATTCACCGGTGAGGTAGTAGGTATCGGAGAGTAATTTGCGCGCCAGGCTAAAGCGTTCCATAATCGAGAGGGAAGCGATAAAATTCTCCCTTGCTGCACCATACTCACTGCGGTGGAAATAGATCAGACCTTTTCTGAAAAATGTTTTGGCTTTGTCTTCTCCTCTTTTGAAGTCAGGCAGCTCATCTGCTGTTAGGGAGCTATAGCAGAGAAGAACGACAAAGAAAAGAAGGAATGGTATGTTTTTTTTTATGTACTGCATGGTGTTACGCATTTAAGCTCTAGGTGAATTTCTCAGGAATCTTTGAGATTTTAGTACTTAGCCTCTTTATATTTTCGGCTTCTTGCTGGATATTTTCAATCAGATCTGGTAAAGATTTTTCAACTAGAGAGGAGGTGAGAGAGAAGTTTTCTTGCAAATGCTCTAACTGTAGGCTCAATCTCTCTAAATTTGTCAGAGCAGAGGTATTGAGAAAGGAATTTGGTTGCAACATCATTTGTTTGTATTTGCCCAATAAATTTTCAAGTGTCATTTGCAAGTCCAGTTGGAATTGGTAGAGAAATTCTTGTAAAAACTGCATCGACTCTTCTGGGTTCTCTTTGCGCTTGGCTACTTCTAAATTGATTTTGGCAACTTGCAACAAGGACTGTAAGTTTTCCATATCGAATTTGGTTTTTTGGTCAAAGATTTTACTCGGACGGTGCAGTTCCGTTTGGATTTGTTTCACATCCCCCTGCAAGTTTTCGGTCTTTTTTTGGTTTTGCTCACACTGCTGTAAGACAGTTTGCTTGAGTTCGGAAGAGAAGCCTACCTTTTCGACGATTGTCTCTGAAGTGCTTGTGAGTTCTTGGCAAATCGACTGTAGGGTCTCCAATTCGTCGTTGCGTGATTCTTTGACAGCCTCTAGGATGGTGTTGATCGCAGCTGCGGTTTCACGCCAGAAGCTGGGCATCTCTTCGCCATCAATTCGTTCTTGGAAATCCCCTATTTTGACCCGCCCGACAATTTTTTTGAGCTGTGTTTCAAAGCTCAAATTGCGTTGTAATTCTTTTTCGCTCTCTTGTAGATCGTTGCCTTCTCGGATGAGCTGTTCTCCTTCTTGTAAGAAGGGATTTTTGCCTATCGTATGTGCTTGGGGTTGGTTCATGAACTTTCCTTGGAGCGGTATTTGCCTTCTTGTGCGATCACTTCTTTGGCAAGAGAACGAAAGTCGCGCGCACCTTTGCTTTGGCTAGAGTATTGTAAAATGGTCTTGGTAAAGGAGGGACATTCTGCTAATTTGATGTCTTCACGGATGTAGGTGGAATAAACCAATTTGCCAAATTTGGTTAGCAATAGATCGAGAACTTCCATCGTATGCTTGACCTCTGGATCTATGCGTGAGGGCAAAACACCTGAAATGTGAAGTTCCGGGTTTAGCTTTGCTTTGATCGCTTGGATGGTCTCTAACAAACTGATGACACCGTTTAAAACTAGGTAGTGTGCTACAATGGGGATTAGCAATTCATCCGCAGCGATGAGGGCATTGAGAGTTACCAGGTTGAGACCAGGGGAACAGTCGAAGAGTACATAATCATAGTATCCTGGTGCCAATTTGCCAAACTTCTCTTTCAAAATCATTCCTTGGCTGGCGTGTTCACGCATCTGCTGGGAATGCCTATTGGGGACTTTCATATTGGGGATGATGTCTAAATTCGCTGTTTTCGTTCTTTTGGCTAGCCTAGGAATCGCTTCCCAACCTATCGACAGGTCAAATAGACCTGGATCGTTGTACATACGGTTTAGGCCAAACCAGATCGAAGCTGAACCCTGGGGGTCTAGGTCGACAAGCAATACTTTTTTCCCTTGTTCGGCAAGAGCTGCTGCCAGGTTCACTGCGGTGGTCGTTTTGCCACTGCCCCCTTTATGATTGTTAATAACAAATCTTCTCATTTTCTCCCAACTGATTGCGGAATGTGTTTCTCTGTAAGGGAACTTTTATCCCTTAATTCTGTAAAATAGTTTTTCCTAAGAAACTATATCGAGTAAAGTGACTGCATTGTCTTGGTACATCGCTTTGCCATAAGAGGAAATAGCAACATTGGGATTCGGATCTTGTTGTTGTATATGCTGCCATTCCCCGTTGTAAAGCTGCATAGATTGTACTGCAATTTGGTATGCTTTTTCTCCTTGGCGAAAGCTAAAGGTCAGCTCTACCTTCTCTGGTCTATCTTTTTGCAAGTAATCTGGTATATGGGCCGATTCTTTGAGGCTAAAGCCAGACGTATGCTTTTCTACCCGATATACTTTTTCGAGTGATAGGGAAAAGTATTCCGAATTATGGTTCTGGAAAAGGAGGTATTTTGCTCTTGTGGTTGTTTTGTTCGCTTTTCCACGTTTCGCACCTTGTTTTTGTAAAAGTTCTGTTAGAGTTTCTTCTGCCTTTTGCCAATCTGTGTGTGTAAGCAGGGAAAAAGAACCAATTTCACCACAGCTTAGATCTAGGGTATGTGTTTCATTGGTCAGGCAAAGCAAAAACTTATGCGGTAGGGGAGGGTAGTCTGGACTGAGATGATTGTCTAAATCTAGGTATTCTAAATCCTGCAAGCTATCGTTGTTTAAGATACAACGGATCGATTGGATGAGGTAGCTAGGAATGGCAAAGGCTTCTCCAGAGCTGGTGAACAGTTGCAGGGCTTCCCCACGCGTCCTGTCAGCTTGTTGGTTTTGCAATTGCAAAAGGGTTTGGCTAACCTGTTGTAAATTTTCAAGCGCCTTTGATTGTTGTGTCGATGCTGTATTCGAAAGGTCTTCTTGGATAACTGCTAATTGGTCGAGTATCGGGCTAAAATCTGTCTTTGCCTGTTCTTCTGTGGCAGCCGGTTCCGCAATTGTCTCTTTTTCAACAACCACACTCATACCTTCCTCTCCTCGCTGTTCCATGTTGTGTAAGATAAGCCCTAGTTCGTAAGCGTACTGGTCCAACTCTGGTTCTAGGCTTGGTACATCGGCTTTTTGTTGGAGAACTTGTTTGATTTTGTTTTCGATTGTGAGGGACTTATTCTCTAAGGCCTCTAAACTGTACAAGCTGCTCGTTCCATGTATGATGTGGATGGTACGTTGCAAACTTTGTAAGATTTCGGTTGGGTTCTTACTGATTTTTAGATTGCCGCTTAGCCTACGGATTTTTTGTAAGTCTTTCTGTGTCTGTTGGATGAAGGTTTTGATAAAATTCATGGCTTGTATGGAGAAGAAAACTGGGGAATTGTTAGTAGTGGGACGTACAGAGTTACGTCCCTACTAAAATGATATTAGAACGTTCCTTTGTTATAGGAGTAGTTTAAATCATTATAATCTTTGTAGTCTACAACTTTGGAAGATTGCAGTTTGCCGTCTTTTGCCATTTTGATCAGAACTTTAGAGCCAATTCTCTTAGAACTCATCTTTACTTCTTCTAACTTACCATTGTTTTCTTGGAAGATTTGGTTTGGTTTGTTTTGTAAGAAAATGTATTTAGAGTCTTTGTTACCATTCTTGATATGCATTTCCATTTTCTTTCCATAGTCTAGGTACACTAATTTTAAAGTTTGGCTACCTTTGCTCATGGTCTTTACATACATTCCGTTCTCATCGTACTCGTTGAAGCCAAGCAAATTGTTGCCAGTCCAGAACTCAATGAGGTTTAGAATGACTGCATCAATGAACATTCCAATACCATAAACCGGTAGGATGTAGAATACATACATTACTATAGTTTTTAGAAATCTACCTACTAAGTTTTTCCCACCAATCGAGTCATTGAATTGGTATATTTTGCGTGTCAAAGCAAACTTGCCAAAACAATTTGCTGTACTAATGGTGATAAAACCGAACATTAGAACTAGGACTAAAGCCTTCTTTAATTTTTGTTTCACTAGAAAGATTCTCCTTTTCACTCAGTTTGAAACTTCATCTATGTTTGGCAATGTTTTTTTAGAAGACTTTTGAGTTATATGCATAGGCTAATTCTCTGTAACCTTGGTAATCTACTACTTTAGAGGATTGTAATTTACCGTCCCTTGCTAGTTGCAATACTACTTTGGAACCTATCTTTTGTGCTTTTATGCTGATAGCCTGTAGTTTGCCGTTTTGCTTTTGGAAAAGCTGGCCAGGATTCTCGCGGAACAACCAAAATACCTGTTTTTTCTTTCCTTCGGAAAATTCTAACTGTAGGGTCTTACCGTATTCGCTGTAGGTCAAACATAGGTTTTGCTTGCCTTGCTGGAGGTTTTTGACAAAAATCCCCTTATTGTCGTACTCGTTATAGGCAATGGGGTTTTTGTCTGTCCAGAACTCATAGACATTGAGGAAGAGGTAATCGATAATGCCGATAAAACTGCCAATGGAAAAGGTTACAACAAAGAACAGAGTAGAGCGGATTGTTTTTCCGAGACGTCCCTTGCTACCGGTAGAGTCAATAAGTTCATAGGTCTTACGCACTAAAGCAAATTTTCCGTGGCAATTGCTGAGCATTGTAAGGGAAAAAAATAGCAGTGCTAGGCTAATGGGTTTTTTTAGGTGTTTCATACTAGTGTCCTTTTACAACTTTCGAAATTCATTACAACTACGTTTGCTACCAAGTTTGCACGATCTTTGCAATAAGGATTTGTATTTTGCTTCACTTTTTCCTACTTTTAGTTCAAAATATGCATAGGAGCGGTATACTTGCGGATTTGTTGGACTCTGTTGGGTCAGGATATCATAGTTTCTCTTCGCATTCGGATAGTCACCCAGACGGGAATACGAATTGGCAATTGCCAGGCGGCAACCTAAAAATTGGGGATACAATTTTAAGGATTTCTCAAAGTAGGAAATCGCTTTTTGGTATTTCTTACCGGCATATTGTACATAGCCCTTGTTGTATTCCAAGATAGTATGCCTCCCATATTTTCTCTCACCTTTAGAGATGAATTTCAAAGCATCTTTATAGCGACCTGCATCGGCAAAAGTCTTGGTCAAGAAAGTGATGCTACGAAAACGTCTTGGATTTAAGTTTAACGCTTTGTTGGCATAGGCATAGGCTTTTTTGAAACTCTTTTCTCGCACGAATACTTGGCTTGCTGCGAGGTTGATATGGATATCGCTTTTTCCCAATTCTAGGGCTCGGCGAAAGTAGTGGTTGTCGGAATTGCGAGAAACTTTCGGAGATAGTCGGAAGAGACTCAAATAAATGGAAGCGTCATTCTTATCATACTCCAACGCTTTGTAAATAAAGTTAGTTGCTTTTTTGAGGTTTTTCTTGATAAACTTTTCGACAAAGGACATGCACTGGTTGGCTTGTGATAGTTTTTCATCAATGTCATAGGCTTTGCGGCAGTACTTTTCGGCGAGTTCCAGACGGGACTCACTGTAGACACCATATGTTTTATCGTATTTGAAAAGAGCACGGTAGGATTTAGCTAAACCTACATAGGCGAGAGCATACGAAGAATCCTCTTTGATCGCTTGCTTATAGAGCTTTATGGCTTCTTCGATGCTAAACAGGTCATTGAGAGCAAATTTCTTTTGTGCTTGGATGTATATGCTAAAAGCCTTGCTATTTTCCGTAGCATGGGTGACGCGCTCGATAGCTTCTTTTTCCTTCTTGGTTGCCTTAATACGAAAGTTTTCCAGCGTCGCGTAGGATACCTTTTCCATCACCTCATCGTAATCATCGGATTTTGGTCTGATGATAAAGCTCTTCTCCAAGCCACCTTTGGCGACATTGTACAACTTACAGGTAATTAAAATTTTGTTTTGGATGCGTTTGAAGCTACCCTGTAAAACGGACTGTACATTGAGACGTTTTCCCAACACAACTGGGCCTAATTTGCTACTGCCCTTTTCTTCTAAGATGTTTTTGGCATTTTGTCCAGGTACGATATTGAGAGACTCGACTTTGTTTAGAGCTACTTCTAAGGTTTCCGGTAAGCCATCTTTGTACAATAACTCGTCCTCAGGATTTGTACTGGTGATAGCAAATGGCAGAATCGCGACGCGTTTTTGGTTTTTGTACAGTGCAGAGACGTCACCCGAGAAACTTTTGATTTGGTCTGCATTTGGTGGTGGATTCGATAGTTTGTAGCCGACATAAGCATTCTCAGCAAAAAAAGCCGAACCAGCCTTGGTGCTAGACTTGAAACTCCCATTCGTTTTGACATTCAAGTGTGATAGTGCTACACTTCCAGAGAGCTCCTTGCCGTCTTGGTTGAGCATTTGTACGGTAATCTTGTCCACCTTTAGCACAGAGCTGACATAGGGTTTTTCCAATAGATCTGGTCTGTTTTTTGCCAGTGGAGAAGGCAGGGGGTTTTGGATAGAAATTTCTTGTGGGTTGATGAGTTTTAAAACAATCCGAGCTACCGACTCATTTTTGACCTTGCCGTCTGTTTCGACTTTTTTGCCGGCTAAAATCCCTGTAAAATCAAAGCCAAAGGCAAAGGACTTACTCTCTGTAACGTCGATTTCTATGGTTTGTTTGACAGCACTGGTATTGTAGGGGGCACCTTCCCAGACTTTCTCTAAGAATTGGTTGCCGTCGGCGAGAACATAGCCAATGTAATCCCTATCCCCAGCGATGTCGAATTGGGTAAAACCCTTGATCTTCTCTTGCGCTTGTCCCCCTTTGAGTGCTCTATTGTCGATTAGGGAAGAGCAGTGGAACAAAAATAACAGCAGAACGAATAAACTTCTAAACATGGAATTCCTCTAAGTAGTCAGTGATTTTACTCTTATATATGGTTTTTTGTATCGGACTCATAAATAAAATTTCTTTCGACAATGAGTGGGATATGTAACAAATTTATGGATTTTTCCTAAAGAGTAAAAAACGTAAGTAATGGATAAAAGTTTCTGAGCCATTACGTATTGTGCAAGCATAAATCTCTAATTCAGACTTAAAGGTAGGAAAGTAGTCTATCATTCTCCGTCAGCAGTGGGTAGGTTTCGGCGAATTGTTGGGTAGTTTTTTTCAGAAAAGGATCGAGGTAACTGATTCCCTTTTTTAAGATGCTTTCTGGAATGGAGCCATAATAACATGCTGCGATTCCTCCTGCCATACAAGCAATGGTATCACTATCACCACCAATAGAAATAGCTTTGCGAATGGTCGATTCAAAGTCATTGCCTTCTAAAAAACTGATAATAGCCTCGGGAACTGAACCTTGGCAACTTACATCAAAAGAATATGTTTTGCGAATTTCATCGATGCTTCTCTGCAAGGAATAGGAGAAACGTTGTTCTATTTCGGATTGGATAAAGCTCTTGGTCTGTTTCTGTCTGGCATAAAAAATACATAGGGCAATTGCCTGTGCTCCCTTGATCCCTTCCAGGTGGTTGTGGCTTACCTCGGCACTTTGCTTGGCATGCAGTAGAACCTCATCTTCAGTCTCAAAAGCAAAGGCGATGGGACTGACTCGCATAGCGGAACCATTGCCATAACTGTTATAAGGTTTTGCATGTTGCAGCCTCGCCCATTTTTGGAAGCGGCCACCATAACCAGCTCTGGGGTAACGCTTGTAGAAGTCTTGATAGGTTTCTCTGTAGGGTTTTTGGTTTAAGATTGCATACGCTGTAGCAATGGTTAAAACAGAGTCATCGGTAAAAGATGTCCTCGGTGGAAAGAGGGGAAAGTTTTCTAACTTAGTGTTTCTTCGTTCAAAACTCGAACCTAAAATGTCACCAATGATTGCACCTATCATAAAGCCCTTCCTACAATAATACTCTTATTCATAATGATACATCTAGAGCATGAGAAAGCAAGCCTTTACTGCTATCAGAGTTTCTCATTGATAATCTTTTTCAATCCTGGTACATCTTCTGCCGCCAAACCGTACTGTCTGTGAAAGATTTTCCCTTCCTGATCCAGAAATATAAGAGCAGGTTGGGCACTCACCTCCATAGCTTGGGCAAGAACCTGTCTTGGATCCAAAAGACTATTGTAGGTAATGCCAAACTGAGCTGCAATCTTTTTCACTTGGTAGACAGAGACCGATCGGGGGTCATCTGTATTGATACCTAAAACCACCACATTCTTCTCACGATACGCGTCTTCCAGTTGGCTGATAAGGGGTGCCGCTTTTTTACAATTGTGGCACCAGCTTGCCCAATAGTCTAAAATAACAACCTTACCTAGGTAATTCGCCAACTTGTGCGGCTTTCTCGACCAGTCTTTCAATTGGATATTGGCATACTCTGGCAATTTCTCTGCCTTAGTACAGGAAACTAAGCAGAGCAGCAAAAAAATAATTATATAAATTCTCAACAGTACTTTCATGAATAGTGCCATCCTTTGTTGTATTAGGGATTTGTTCGAATATTCTATATACAAAGTTCCCTCCTTACAGCGTGTCTTAAAAATAGGTCTATTCTTACGCGTAGGATAAGCTGCAAGAGTCTATAGTTAGGTTTTCAGACAGGCTCTTATAGAGCTATTCCTTTTTTGTTCCTATCTTCAGGAGTATTTTCCTGAACCCAGTATGTTTGCAGATCCTTGGCGATCCCCTTGACTCGGATCGGTTCTCTTTTCCTACAAGGAATGACATCCCTGACTAATTCATAGGTTTCTTGCGATATTAGAATTCGATCCGGTTCAGAGCTAGATTCTAACCTAGCTGCCAAATTTACCGCTTTGCCAATAATCGTATATTCCATATGCTTTTCAGAACCAAAATTTCCCACAATGCATTCCCCTGTATTGATGCCGATACGAATTTGGATTCCTTTTTGCTTGGCTTGTTTTTGCATCTCCCTAGCCATAAATACACAGTTGATCGCATCCTTTTGGACACCTTGCGTTTTAGGGTCGCCAAAAAATACCATTACAGCATCGCCAATGAATTTGTCGACTGTCGCGTCGTAACGAAGGGCTATATTCGTCATGTCTTCTAGATAATCATTCAACCATAAGGTTAGTTCTTGGATGTCGGCATTTTCTGTTTTGCTGGTGAAGCCAACAATATCAGAGAAAAAAACTGTCAAGGGCTTGCGTTGGTTATCAATTCGGACTTCTTTCTCACCTTTAAAAATTGAGTCATAAACTTGTGGGGAAAGGTATTTTGATAACTTGTTGGATAGCTGGAAGAGCTTGTCTTTTTTATTGTCGATTTCGATAAGCAAGGAATAGACAAACAGGTAGGTTAAAAAGAAAACACTGGTAAAAACTACAATGCCGATAAAGACTAAAATTTTAGCTCCGAATGGATCTTTTAAGAAATGGAAAGTGTTAAAAAGAGGGAAGACTGGGATGTGACCTAGATAGGTTAGAGTTGCATTTAAAACAAAGAAAACTAAAATAGTCGAACTAGATGCATAGTTTTGCATTTTATTCCCAAACATGAGTCCAACGAAAATTACAATGAATACGATGGAAATAATCGGGGAGGCAAACATACCTATAAAACTAGAGTTGAGCATTGACCAAACCGCGATCAACTGAAAACCAAGATGAACAAATAGCCTATTCTGAGGAAATCTCTTTTGTAAGTAAAGTCCCCAAAGTCCTGCACTGGAACAAATCGCAAATAATCCCAGATTCACAAAAAAATATAAGCGGTAAGTCTTTAGATTGAGTAAATCGATACGCTTGTTCGCTTGCAAGATCGATTCAATGCTAAATAAAATAGTAAGGATCATGACGCTGAATGCAGCCGAAAGGAAAAGAAAGAAAGTTACCAATTGAACCTTGCCAATGCTGCCATTTTCGATTTTTTTGAATATGGATTTAAAACTGTTCTCAGTAGTGCTCATTTCGTTTACAAGCGATTCAGTAATTCTTGCACATACTGGCCACCAAACTTCAAAGGGTTTCCTTCGATATGCAATTCGCGTAAATTTTCTAATTTGCTGATATTTCTAGATATATAGGTAATATTG